>JACCVK010000282.1 GCA_013698195.1 Actinomycetota bacterium
ACCGCTCGGGAGCGCCCCGCACGAGCCGAAGGCCTACGACGCAGTGATGGTCTTCGGGGGCTCGATGCATCCGGATCAAGACGAGCACTTTCCGTGGCTCGAGCGCGAAGCGGACTTTCTACGCGGCGTCCTCGACGCGGGTGTCCCGGTGGTCGGTGTGTGTCTCGGCGCCCAGCTGCTCGCGCGCGCCGCAGGGGCCTGGGTCGGTACCGCGCCCGCTGCGGAGATCGGCTGGTTCGACGTGGAGCTCACCTCCGCCGGCCGCGAAGACCCGGTGCTCGGGACGCTCCCCGCGCGCACGCGGGCGTTCCAGTGGCACCACTACACCTACGCAGTTCCGGACGGCGCGACCGAGCTCGCGGCAAGCGCTGCCTGCACGCAGGCGTTCCGCATCGGGAGCGCGTGGGGAATCCAGTTTCACGCCGAAGTCACGAGCGCGATGGTCGCTGCCTGGGTCTCCGAGGACGGTGACGAGCTGCCGATGACCCCCGACGAGCTCCTCACGGAGACGAGAGGTCGCATCGCTCGGTGGAACGACCACGGTAGGCGGCTCGTGGCCGCGTTCCTCGCGCTCGCCTCCGGCTAGCTCAGCTAGCTCTCGACGGGCAGCGACTCGTCGCGCGACCACTCGTGCCACGAACCGACATAGTTCTGAGCCTCGTAGCCCGCGCCCCGAAAAACCTGGGTCGCGAAGGCCGAGCGGCTCCCGCTGTGGCAGTACGCCACGACGTTCGCTCCCTCCGGGAGTCCGACCAGCGACCTGACCTCCTCTGCCGAGCGGCATTCCAGGATGTCCTCGAGCGGGACGTTGCGTGCGCCCGGGATGTGCCCGTGGCGCGGGTCACACGCGGCCTGGGCTGTGCCGTCGAACTCGGCGGGCGCGCGGACGTCGACGAGGGCGAGAGCTTCCTCAGCCAGTCGGATGCGCAACTCGTCGAGAGTCACTTCCATTGCGCGAGAAACCCGAGCAGCACGTCGTTGAACCTAGCGGGCTTGTCGACGCTCAGCAGATGACCGGCGCCGGGAAAGACCTCGAACGAGCCGCGGAGAGCGTCGTCGGCGACAGCACGGGCTTCCTCGACCGAGACGATCTCGTCGCGGTCTCCGACGCAGACGAGCAACGGACCGCCGAAGGACGCCACGACGCCCGACGCATTCGGACGGTCGCGAATCGCCTCCTGGGCGACGGCCAGCTCCTCGGCGTCGACGCTGGTCTCGAGCTCGGGCCACACGCCTTCCATGCGCAGCCGACGAATCGTCTCGTCGCGGGCTTGCCGGCGCTCGGTGCTGTCCGCGTCGGCGCGCGAGCCCGCGAGCACGATTCCGAGCACACGCTCGGGCGCCCGCCGCGCGAGTGCGAGTGCGGTGTACCCGCCCATCGAGGCGCCGACCGCGACGAACGTGCCGTCTTCCTCCCCGAGCAGCTGTGACGCCCAGCCGTCGATGGCTGCACCGCGTCCGTACAGACGTGGCGCGCTCGGCGTATGCCCGGCGTCCACGAGCGCCTTCGCCTGCGGCTCCCACATGCGCTCGTCCACCGGCCACGCGTGGAGGAGCAGCACGTTCATACGCGCTCGACGAGGACAGCACCTGCGATCTGCGGCGCGTCTGCCCAGCCGTGCTCGGCCCCTTCGATCCCGAGCGCCTCGGCGAGCGTGGCGAGCACCTCGCGGGCGGGCGGAAGATCGGCAGGGGCCGGCGCCGTTCGGGCGACGTTCCGCACCGTGGCCGGGTCGGCGCCGGTGAGTCGCGACACAACGGTCGGATTCGCAGCAAGAGCGACGACGTCTCCCGGCGGAAGCGGACCGTAGAACTCGGGCACCGAGAGGTACTCGTCGACGATGCTCCCTCGCTCGAAGAGGATCATCCGCACGAGCTCGTCGCGCTCGAGGCCGAGCACGCAGAGGACCGCGTCTGTTCGGCTCGAGAGTTCGCGGGCAAGCCGCCGCAACATCTCCGGATTCCGGTCGCAGACGTCGTCGTACACGGCGATCCAACCGTTCCGCGGCGGCGCGACAATCGACCCGCGCGAGCCGCCGGGAAGGCGTGGGACGAACTGACGCACCGCCTGCTCGACCGCCGAGAGATCGTCGGACTGGAGGTGGATCGAGCCGAATGACGACGCCTCCTGGCTCCCCAGCTTCTCCTCGAGCTCTGCAATCGAACCGGTCATGATCACCACCTCGTCGCGGAGTCCCCAGCGCCCGTACAGCGAGCGAGCGCCGCTGTTCGACGCGAGCACCTCGAGGTCGAGCTGCTCGATCCCGCGCGACCGGAAAGCGGAGAGGATCTCGCGCATGAGCTCGGTTCCGATTCCGCTCCGCCGCGTGTCTCGCGAGACATAGAGGTCGGTCAGCGTGCCGAAGCCGGAGCCGCGATCCCGCGCGAGCGCAAAACCCACGGGTGTTCCGTCGTCGTCCTCGGCGACGAACGCGAGCTCCGACTCGATGATCTCGGCGACCTCGGCCAGCTCCTTCTCGACGTCCGCGGGGCCCTCGTGCGTCGGTGGCGGCACCTCGTGGTCGAACTCGCGCCAGAGCTCCGAGACAGAGTCCAAGTCGTCCTTGCTCGCGGGGCGAACCCTCAACCGAACAGCCTCGCGCCGGCGAGCAAGAACTGGGCGGACAGGTTCTGGAAGGGCGCGAAGCGCTCCTCCATGACACGGACCTCCTCGATCGACAGGGAGCGGCCGTCAGCGTAGAACTTCGAGACCGCCTTGCGCAGCCCGAGGTCGCCGGCCGGCCAGGCGTGCGGCCGGGCGAGGTGGCGCGCGAGATACCAGTCGGCCGTCCAGCGTCCGAGTCCCGGTAGAGCCGTGAGCGTCGCGATCGCCTCGTCATCCGGAAGCTCCGCAATCTGTTCGAATTCGAGCCCGGAGCGGGCGAGCCCCACGACGTACTCGGCCTTCTTCGCCGAGAATCCGATCGCAACGATCTCTTCGACCAGCGCTCGCGCGATTCGCGCGCGTTCGGGGAATTCCCAGGCGGCGTCGTGCTTCACGCCAAAGCGCTCGACGAATCGGCCCCTGATCGCCGCGGCTGCGCTCAAGGAGATCTGCTGCGTCGTGATCGCGACGACGAGCGCCTCGAACGGGTGCGGGTTCAGCGTTGGCCGAAAGCTGCCGAGGCCGACCACGATAGGCCCGAGAACAGGGTCGGATGCCGCCCAGGCTCGAAACGGCGCGAGGTCGTAAGGTAGGCCGAGGAGGCGGCCGATCTCCGCCAGCGCAGCGGGGCTCGCCGGCTCGATCCGTACGCCTCCCGGTGCTTCGACGACCCGTACCTCGCGCCCGGCGACGACCCGGTGCAGGCCCCCCTCGTGCCAGACCGTCGCGCGGTCGCTTCCGAAATCGCGAAAGCGCACCGTCGAGAGCTCGAAGTCGTACGGCTGTGGGAGCCGGAGCAGCACTGCGGTGACACGCTAGTCGGAGCCGTCGCGCACGACCGCAAGCTCGGGACGCGTCGCGAGGACGAGCATGGCGTGACTCCAACCGAGCGGGACGACCCAGGCCGGCTCCCCGTCCTAGATCCGGGATCGACCGCCCGAAACGGCCAGCAGAGCCCGAGGAGCGAGCTGTCGACACGCGCGTCCTCGGGGTCGACGCTGTGGACAGCCCGCGTCGGGTAGCGCAGCCGCCGCTCGAAGATCGCAGGTGGCTCGCCGCCCAACTCGTCCGACCGTCCCACCCACCGAGAGCGCAGGTAGCGCCCGTGCTCGTCGCTCCAGAGATACGCATCGATCGCCGCGCGCACCGTTCGGCGGCCTCCCGGTACCGCGCCACGAGTGCCGGCTCGTGTCGTGTCGCCATCGCCGCACATGCGGCCAGCCCGCCGTAGGTTGCCGCAGCGCTGTACGAGTGCTGTCCGTCCGTCTGCTCCCAGAGATCGACGCTCGGCAGCGGCAAGCCCGTATCCGGGTCGAGAAAGTCGCAGAGGAAGTCGCCCGCCGCACGAGCCGACGGCCAGAGCTCCCGGTCGAGCGCCGCATCGAGGAGATCGCGCGTACCGCCATCGGCGCTCTCCGCGCGCAGATCGAGCGTCCCGACCAGGCGCAGCCGACCTACGTCTTTCGGCCTCAGCTCCGGGCCGGCCGTACGACGGCACCGCCTCGCCCTACATCCGCGCGGCGAGGTCGCGGAAGTCCGTGAACGGCTCGAACGCAACACCGCGCCGCGCGAGGTAGTCGGCGAGGCCGTCGCGCGCGAAGACTCGGGTTGCGGCGAGAGCGACGCAACGGTCGGAGAAGCCATCACCGACGTAGGCGAACTCGTCGAGCCCGGCGACGTCGGCCCGCTTGCAGGGCTCACCGCAAACCGCGCACGGCTCGTCGCTCCGGAACAGCGCGCGCCAGCCCTTAGGGCTTGCGTCGAGGCGGTTCGCAACGACCTCGAGCTCGACGCCTTCGCGCTCGAGCACCGGCTCGATGAGCTCATGGAAGCCGCTCGAGACGATCAAGGGCCGATGCACTCGCGCGAACTCGACGAAGCCCGCTCGCACCCGCACGTTTTCACGCACCCAGGCAACGACTTCCTCGAGCCGGGTGCGAACGCTTGCGAACTCGAAGGCGATCACCTCGTGCAAGGTCAGGTCGGGTCCGAGCCGGTTCTCGGCCTCGTCGTAGATCGACTTGTCGCCGAACTCGAGCAAGACGAGGTGCAGGCTGTCTACCTCGGTGACCGTCCCGTCCCAGTCGAGGACGACCTTCAACCTCGGCCGCCAGGCACCACGGTCTGGTGCAGCGCGCCGAACGGCTCCACGTGGATCTCGACGGCATGCGACCCGTCGAGATCATCGACGACGCCGAGCGCCGCGCTTGCGAGAACGTCGCCGGGGAAGAGCGTCGTGCCGTCAGCGGCGAGCGCACGCGCCGCTTCCCAGTCGAACGGCTCGACCGACACACGGAGCCGTTCTTCGTCGTCGACCCGGACGGTTGCGACGAGCGAATCGAGCTCGAGCTCGTCCGGGGTGAGCACGACCGGCCCGAGACCGAGCGCGAAGTCCCGATCCTTCGGCGGCGTGGCGTTGCGAGTACGCCAGTCGGCGCAGACCGTGAAGCCGCCAAGCGACATCTCGGCCCCGATCACGGCGCCGATGCGCGGCCGGAGCTCGAGCCCGACCCCAGGCGCGGCGATCTCGGCTTCCGGCCCGGCGATCGCCGCCGGGTTGGCGAAGTCGAACGACGTCTCGTCCCCGAATACCCGAACCGACGGCGGATGGAGTACGGGCGCGAGTAGCCGGACGGCGCCGAGCGGATACACGGCGTGCTCGCGGGCCGAGGCTCCCCCC
>JACCVK010000305.1 GCA_013698195.1 Actinomycetota bacterium
GAGCGCGGCTGCGAAGCGCGACGACAGCGCGTCGACGATCCGACCACGAAGCTCTGCGGCTTCCTCGTCGGTAAGCGTCCGCTCCGGAGACTGGAAGGCCAGATGCATCGCCACCGACTTACGCCCCGGTCCGACCTGGTCCCCGCGGTAGACGTCGAATACGTGCGCCTCGCGGACGAGCGGTCCGCCCGCCTCGCGGGCGGCAGTGACCAGAGCTCCCACTTCGACGTCCTCGGCCACCGCAACCGCGATGTCCTGGTTCACCGCTGGGTACGTGATGACATCCTCGTAGACCACAAGCTCCGGGGCGGTCGTGACGAGCGTCTCCAGATCGAGCTCGAACGCTCCCCAAGTTCCCTCGAGTAGCGTCGGATGCAGCTCGCCCAGCGCGCCTGCCTCGGTCTCGGCGGTCTTGCCCGGGTGCAGGAGCGTGTGCGTGCCGCGCCGCACGCGAAGCTCGAGCCGGAGTGCGCCGTAGAGCGTCTCCAGGACGCCCTTCGCGGGCGCGTACCCTCCGTTCACGATTCCGGCCAGGCGCCAGTGCTCGTCGGGCAGGCGCTCCTCGGACGGGAGATACACGCGCGCGATCTCGAACAATCCGGGCGACTCCGCGTTCACGTCGAGCCCTGTCTGCACCGCGCTGACAAGGCCAGGCAAGAGCGACGTCCGTAGGACCGCCTGATCCGACGTCATCGGATCGGGAAGACGGATTGCGTTCGGGCTCGGATCGGAGGCAGCAAGGCTCCAGGTGTACGCCTCCGACAACCCTGCGCCGACCAGCACGTCCTCGGCGAGCCGACGCAGGCGCTGGCTCGTGCTCAAGCGCCCGCGGACGTGCCGCCGGCGCGGCATCGTGAGCGGCACGCGATCGATCACGGGACGCGCGATCTCCTCGATCACGTCGACCTCGCGGGTCACGTCGCGAGCACGCCACGTGGGCACCGTCACATGCCAGTCCGCCGAGACCTCGAACCCGAAGCCTTCGAGCGTCGTCCGCTGCTCATCCTCCGGGAGCTCGAGCCCGATCAAATGGCTCGCGCGCTCCGGTCGAACGTGGACGATCGGTCGCTCGGGCAGTGTTCCCTGGACGTCCGTGTGCCCCGTCATCCGTGCGCCGGCGAGATCGACGAGCAAACGACTCGCGAGCTTTGCGGCGGGCTCAGCGAGGTACGGATCGACGCCTTTCTCCCAGCGATTCGAGCCGGCGGTGCGAAGCGCGTGCCGCTCCGAGCTCTTGAGGATCCCGAGCGGCTCGAAGTTCGCAGCCTCGAGCAGCACCTCGCTCGTGTCGTCGGAGACCTCGGTCTCCTCGCCGCCCATGATCGCGGCGAGCGCAACCGCGCGCTCGGCGTCGGCGATGACGAGGTCGCTCGGGTCGAGCGAGCGCTCGACGCCGTCGATCGTGCGCACACGCTCGTTTGGCCGAGCTCGACGGACGACGATCCGCCCGTTAGCGAGCTTCGCGCGGTCGAACGCGTGCAGTGGGCTTCCCCAGACGTGCATCACGTAGTTCGTCACGTCGACGACGTTGGAGATCGAACGCATGTCTGCGAGATAGAGCCGCGACCGCAGCCATTGCGGCGAGGGGCCGATCTCGACGTCGCGGAAGAGCCGCCCGATGTAGCGCGGGCATCCCTCGAGGTCGTCGACCCTGATGTCGACAGGCTCCTCGTCCACGATCGGCGGGTCCTCGACGTCGGGGATGTGGAGCTCGCCGTCGAGGAGTGCGGCGATCTCGCGCGCAAGCCCGACCATCGACAGCAGGTCGACACGGTTCACGGTCGGCGTCACGTCGAAGACGCGATCGCGGATCGGCAGCACGTCGAGAAGCGACCGGCCAGGCTCGAGCCCGTCTGGACGCACCATGATTCCCGCGTGGTCGTGGCCGAGACCGACCTCGTCCTCGGCGAGGATCATCCCGCGCGAGTGCTGGCCCCGTAGCTCACGCTCGTCGAGGGGCGTATCGAATATCGGCAGATAGGCGCCCGGAAGCGCGACCGCGACAGTCGCCCCCGCCTCGAAGTTCCAGGCTCCGCAAACGATCTGGCGTGCGTCCCCCTCCCCCACGTCCACCTGGCACACGCGCAGCCGGTCGGCGTTCGGGTGCGCTTCCACACTAAGGACGCGACCGACGAGGAAGCGACCGAGGTTTCCGTCTTGATCTGGTACGCCGACGTCGATGATGCGGTCGACGTCGAGCGCCGAGATCGTGAGCCGGCGGGCGATCTCCTCGGGGGTCGCGTCGACCGTGACGTAGTCGGCGAGCCAGGAGAGTGGAGCGTGCATGGACTAGAACTGCGCCAGGAGCCGCGGGTCGTTGCGCCAGAGCTCGCGCAGGTCGGGAATCCCGTGCCGCAGCACGGCAATGCGCTCGAGTCCCCAGCCGAACGCAAAGCCCGTGTAGCGCTCCGGGTCATAGCCGACGAACTCGAAAAGGCTCGGATCGACCATGCCCGAGCCCCCCACCTCGATCAAGCCGGAGTGGCGGCACACCGGGCAGCCGGATCCGTCGCAGACGTGGCAGGACACGAACGCCTCGATCGACGGCTCGGTGAAGGGAAAGTGGTTCGTCCGGAACTCGGTGCGCCGCTCCGCGCCGAAGAGCGCCTTCAGCAGGTAGTCGAGCGTCCCGAGGAGATCGCCGAGTGTGATGCCTTCGTCGACCGCGAGCCCTTCGACCTGGTGGAACGTCGGCGTGTGCGTGGCATCAGGCGTGTCCCGCCGGTACACGCGGCCGAGAGTGACGATGTAGACTGGCGGCTCCTGCGCCTCCATCGTGCGGATCTGGGAGGGGGAGGTCTCGGTGCGGAGGACGGTCTCCTCGTCCAGGAATAGCGTCTGCTGCGGCGAGCGCGTCGGGTGCCCGGGCGGGAAGTTGAGCGCATCGAAGTTGTACCGGGTCGTCTCGACCTCACGGCCGTCGATCACCGTGTAGCCGAGCCCGAGGAAAATGTCCTCCACCTCGCGCCGTATCTGCGTGATGAGGTGCAGATGCCCCCGCCGCACCTCGCTACCAGGCATCGTGACGTCCACGCGCTCCTCCGTCAGGCGCCGGTCGAGCTCGGCGCGGCCGAGCTCCTCCTCACGCGCGTCGATCGCCGACTCGACGCGCTCGCGAAGCGCGTTCAGCGCCATCCCCGTCTCGCGGTCGCGCACCTCGCGCAACGCGAGCTTCAGTGCGCTCTTGCGCCCGAGGTACTCGACCCGCGCGGCTTCGACATCAGCCACGGTCTCGGCGCTCGCGACGACGCGCAGCACCTCGGACTCGACCGCCTGCGGATCCACGGCGGCGACTGTATCGAGATCGATCTCACCTCCCTGCATCGTTCCTCCTCTCGCATGCCGACGGGGACGGGACGCCCCGGCGCGGATACGTGGAGGAACGGCGAGAGGCTAAGCGCGCGCCGTTGCCCCGGATCCGAGCCGGGGCGGGATAAACAACGCGGTGCGAGCGGTCGCCGTCACGTCCCGGAGGATAGCCCCGGGGATAGCTCCACGCTGCTTGAATCGTGACGTGACGCTCTACGACCCGATTGCCCGGATCTATGACCCCTGGAGCCGGTCGGTCACCGAGGACATCGCGTTCTACGTCGAGCACGCGCTCTCGAGCGGGGGACCGGTGGTGGAGCTGGCCGTCGGCACCGGCCGCGTCGCCGTGCCGATCGCCGAGGCTGGAATCCAGGTGATCGGAGTCGACTCGTCGCCTGGAATGCTCGCGGTCGCGCGGGAGTCCGCGGCGGCCGCCGGGGTCGAGGACCTTCTCGACCTACGAGTGGGCGATCTCGCCGAGCCGCCTGTGACCGAGCGCGTTCCCCTGGTGGTGTGTCCGTTCCGGACGCTTCTGCACATGCGGAGCGAGGCCGAGAAGCTGCACGCCCTTCGCGCCGCGCGCGGCCTGCTCGAGCCCGGCGGCGCATTCGTCTTCGACGTCTTCTGCCCGACCCAGGACGACATCTCGGAGACGCACGACGTCTGGCTCGAGCGCGAGCCCGGCATCGAGGAGCTGGCGGTCTGGAACGAGACGACGCGCACGCTCTCGCTCACCGTGCGCGCGCGTGACACGCAGGCGACGTTCCACCTCCACTGGCTCTCGGCGCCGGAATGGCGGCGCCTGCTGGACCAAGCCGGGCTCGACGTCGAGGCGCTCTACGGCTGGTTCGACGGCCGTCCCTACAGAGGCGACGAGGACATGATCTTCGCCTGTCGCCGGCGAGGCTAGAGGTTCTCGGTCATCAGTTCGATCGAGTCACCCAGCGTATAGAGTCGGTCGCGTGATCTGGGTTCTCGTGCTCGTCGGGATCGTCGTGCTCCTGCTGATCCTCGGCGTCCTCTTCTACAACCGGCTCGTCCGGCTGCGAAACCGCGTCGACAACGCGTGGGCTCAGATCGAGGTGCAGCTCAAGCGCCGCTGGGATCTCATCCCGAATCTCGTGGAGACGGTCAAGGGTTATGCAGAGCACGAGCGAGAGACCTTCGAGGCCGTTACCGCCGCGCGGACACGGGCGCAGCAGGCGCAAACGCCCGCTGATACCGCGCAGGCCGAAGGCATCCTCGGTCAGGCGCTCGGCCGGCTCCTTGCCGTGGCCGAGGCGTATCCGGAGCTCCAGGCCGACGAGAACTTCCGCCAGCTCCAGACCGAGCTTGCGGAGACGGAGAATCGGATCGCTGTGTCGAGACAGGTCTACAACGACGCGGTCCTCACGTACAACAACGCGATCCAGACGTTCCCCGGCGCCGTATTCGCCGGGCCGTTTGGATTCTCGGCACGCGAGTTCTTCGACGTCGACGACGAAGCGCAGCGCGAGCCGCCTCGCGTCGACTTCGCCCGCTGAATCCCCGGCTGCTCATCGTCGTCGCCGCGGCGCTCGCCGCGCTTGCGATCGCCCCGTCGGCCTTTGCGCAGTCGTACGACCTGGCCACGGCGGACGTACGGGTCAACGTCCTCCCGGATGGGATCGTCTCCGTCGAGGAAGACATCACCGTCGGGTTCTCGGGATCGTTCACGTACGGATTTCGTGAGATCCCGCTCCGCGAGGGAGAAAGTGTCGATGTGCTCGGCGTCTCGGAGCGCGGCCAGGCGTACAGGACGGGAGCCTCGACCGACCTCGAGCCCGGCGGCCCACCCGAGACCTACGGCGTGCGCGATCTCGGCGGGCGCGTCCGCGTCGTCTGGCGCTTCCAGGCCTCGAACGAGACGCGCACGTTCACGATCCGCTACCGCATGTCTGGGCTCGCGGTCGGCTACGACGACGTCGTCGACGTGAACCTCAAGGTGTGGGGCGACGAGTGGGAGCAGCGGCTCGGACGACTCACGGCAGCCATGTCCGGCCCCGGAGCGGTAGGTCGCGCCTGGGGTCACCCGGTGTGGGTGCGCGGAGACGTGACGATCGAAGGCTCGACAGCGCTTCTCCGTGCAGTCGACGTTCCGTCGGGTCAGTTTGTGGAGCTTCGAGCGCTCTATCCGCGATCGGCGTTCCTCTCAACCTCGGGAATGCGCGTCGAGGACGGAAACGGACTCGATCGCATCGTCCAGGAGGAGCGCGACGACGCGGAGACATTTGAGCGGGACCAGGAGCGGATCGACGACTTGCTCGACCACCCGCTTCGCACGGCGCTCATCGTGCTCGCGCTCGGTGCTCTTCCAGGGCTTGCGGTGATCACGGCGGTCTGGATCTTCTTCGGCCGTGAGCTACGCACGGGCTACGACCGCGAGTACGAGCAAGAACCGCCGACGGACACCGAGCCGGCCCTCGTTCCGGTTCTTCTCGGCCAGGGTGGCGAGCCTAGCTCGTATGAGTGGACGGCGACGCTCTTCGATCTCATCCGGCGAGGCATCTACCGCGCGGAGCCGGCGACGACCGAGCGGAAGATCTGGGCGGGTATGCGGACCCAGCAGGTTTCCGATCTCGAGCTGTCGCCCGGCACGGAAGAGTCGCTTCGGAGCTGGGAGAGGGACGTCGCGAGGGTCGTCGACCCGATCCTCGCCGACGGCCCCGAGCGCCTGTCCAGGTTCCGGGATCGCATCGAGGACGAGCGCGCGGAGATGGCGCCGCGCTTCTCGTCCTTCAAGTCGCATGTCGGCGACGAGACGAAGACGATCGGCTGGTTCAAGTCCATCGGCGCGCTTCCCCTCGCGCTCGCAGGTGCGTTGTTCGTCGGGCTCGGCGTCCTCCTCGTCTACCTCGCTGCGAACGGCTGGCGCTCCGTGTATCCGCGCTACTGGGATGTGCTGCTGGTCATCGGCGGGCTGGCGCTCATCGCGAACGCCGTGCTGGTCTTCTTGACGCTCGTGCTCTTCCGGCGAGTTTGGCGCAGGCGCTCCAAGGAGGCACAGCTCGAGGCCCAGCGCTGGGATGCTTTCCGCAACTACCTCACGGACTTTCCGCGGCTCGACGAGGCGCCGCCGGCGACGCTCGCGTTGTGGGAGCGCTTCCTCGTCTACGGGATCGCATTCGGGATCGCCGAGCGCGTGCTCCAAGGCGCGCACATACACATGCCCGAAGCGCTGCACCAGGCAAGCGCGATCTACTGGATCTCGCCGACCGGCGATCTCGGGTCGGGCGCGAGCGCGCTTGCCATCGGCGACCTCGCCTCCGGCTTCGGGAGCGCTCTGGCGCCTCCGAGCTCGGGCTCGGGTGGAGGCGGCGGCGGCTTCTCCGGCGGAGGCGGCGGAGGCGGCGGAGGCGGCGGAGGCGGGTTCGGCTAGCGCTTCGGACGCTCCGGTGTCAGACACCGGTTTTCTGGGTTTTCTGGCGGTTTCTGTCAACCCTCCTTCGCGTCGGTACTGCAACGATCGTTCACCAGCTGCAGGTCAGCTGGTGCAGGAAGAACGTATGGCGCACATGTCCTTCTGCCGCTTTCGTCGATCCGACGCCATGCGCGCGTGTCTGCCACCGCGGTTCGACCGCTCACGAGAATTCGGCGGCTCTCAGATCCTTGATGCGCTCGTACGCCGCGAGAGCTCGTAGAGCGCGATCGCACCGGCGGTCGCGACGTTGAGCGACTCGGCGTCCCCCGGCAGCGGGATCGTCACCGCCTTGTGGCTCTGAGCCACGATGTCGTCCGGGATGCCTTCGCGCTCCGCGCCGAGGAGCAACGTGAGCGGCGGCTCGAGGTCGAGCGACGCAAGCGGTTCGCCGCCGTGCGCAACGAGCGCGACGCGGCGGTCGCCCTGCCCCTCGTCCCAGCTCGCGACGGGCACCCGGAAGATGGCGCCAGCCGACGCCCTGAGCGCGCGGGGGCCGAGCGCATCTGCACACTCGTCCGAGAGCGCGATCCCGGCGCCGAACGCGTCGGCGGTGCGCACGAG
>JACCVK010000326.1 GCA_013698195.1 Actinomycetota bacterium
GTGCGGGACGATTATCTCGGTGACGATCTCGTCCAGCTCGAGGGCGGTTGTAAACGGCCCGCGCAGGAATTCCGCGAGGGGCACGGTGCGTGACCCACGCGGCGACCGCAACTCGAGCTCCGCACCCAGTGCGAGCAATGCGGCAGGCGCGTCTGCCGAAGGATCCGCGTGCGCGAGGCTGCCGCCGATTGTTCCCCGGTTCCGAACTTGGAGATCGCCGATGGCATGCGCGCAGTCCGCAAAGGCGCCTAGCGCTGGACGTTCGAGCTCCGCCGACCGCGTGAGCTCGTCCCAGGTCGTGAGCGCGCCGATGCGCAGGGCCTCCCCGACGCTCGAGACGCCGGCGAGGTCGAGCCCGCCGATGTCCACGAGCAGCGATGGTCTGGCGATGCGGAGCTTCATGACAGGCAGCAGCGAGTGGCCTCCCGCCAGAACCTTTGCCTCCGGATCCGCGGCGAGCGCTGCGAGCGCCTCGTCCAGCGACGCCGCACGCAGGTATGTCGCCGGCGCAGGAATCACGCCACTCCGCCAGCCCGTAGCGCTTGCTCGCCCGCGCGCACGGACCGCACGATGGTCTCGTAGCCGGTGCAGCGGCACAGGTTGCCCTTGAGCGCGCGCCTGATCGTCGCGTCGTCCGGCTCGGAAGCGCGGGAGAGGAGGTCGACGGCGGTGAGGATCATGCCCGGCGTGCAAAAGCCGCATTGGAGGCCGTGCTCCTCCACGAACGCCCGCTGAACCGGGTGGAGCTCGCCGGCGGGGGCAAGCCCCTCGATCGTGGTCACCTCCGAGCCCGCGGCTTGCAGCGCGAGGACCGTGCAGCTCTTTACCGCGCGACGGTCGAGAAGAACCGTGCACGCGCCGCACTGGCTCGTGTCGCAGCCGATGTGGGTTCCCGTCAGCCCGAGCCCGTCGCGCAGCGCGTGAACGAGGAGCGTTCGCGGCTCGACGTCGAGCGAGCGTTGCTCGCCGTTGACGTGGAGCTCGACGCGCGTGAGAGACTCAGGCACTCGCGGGGAGCGCGGAGACCTTCTCACGAAGGTACGCGAGATACGGCTGCGGGTCGATCGCCGGTGTGCCGGTGAGCCGCCCGATCGTTTCCTTAGGCGTGAGCTTCCGGCCGAGCGAGTAGAGGTTGTCCCGGAGCCAGTTCGAGAGCCCCTCGAGCTCGCCTGCCTCCATCTGCTCGTCTAGATCCGGAATCGCCTCGCGGACCACGGCCCAGATCTGGAGCGAGATGACGTTGCCGAGGGCATAGGTGGGGAAGTACCCGATGCCGCCGCTCGACCAGTGGACGTCCTGGAGCACCCCGTCCGCGTCGCTTGGTACCTCGACACCGAGCAGCTCGAGCATTGCCGCGTTCCAGGCTTCTGGAAGATCCTTGGGGTCGAGCGTGCCCTCCATGAGCTGCCGTTCGATGTCGAAGCGAAGGATGATGTGGAGGCTGTACGTGGTCTCGTCGGCCTCTACGCGGATGAGACCCGGCTCGGCCCGGTTGACGGCGGCGAGGAACGTCTCGAAGCCGACGTCCTCGAGTTGATCCGGGAACGTCGACTGAAGCGGCTCGTACCAGTGCGACCAGAACGGGCGGCTGCGGCCGACGAGGTTCTCCCACGAGCGGCTCTGGGACTCGTTCAGCCCGAGCGACGGTGAGCCCGCGAGCGGCGTGCGCTCGAGCGAGCTCGCGATGCCGTGGGCGTACAGTCCGTGGCCCGCCTCGTGCAGCGTCGACCAGAGCGACTCGATCCCGCGCTTGTGGTACCGGGTGGTGAGACGCACATCTCTCGTCGAGAAGGAGGTGCAAAACGGGTGCACCGTCGTGTCGAGCCGCCACGCGCCCTCCTCGAACCCGAGTGTCGCGAGGATGCGCTCCGCGAACTCGCGCTGAAGCTCCGGCGCGTAGGCGAGCTCGAGGAACGGAGCATCGATCTTCGGTGCCTCGCGAACGAGCTCCGAGAGCACCGGCTTGATCGTGTCGAAGACCTCAGCGACCTCAGTCGTCTTCATAAACGGCTCGAAGTCGTCGAGAAGCGGCGTGTACGGAGAGTCGTCCCATTCGAAGCACTCGACGTAGCGACGCTTGAGCTCGAGGTTCTGCTCGAGAGCGGGCAGAAAGGCTTCGAAGTCGTTCGTCGCGCGTGCATCGACCCAGATGTGGTGTCCGCGCGCGCCCGCGCGCACCATCTCCGCGCGCAGCTCGGCCGGGACACGACGTGCCTTCTCCCAGTCGTGGCGGGTGACGCGGATGAGGCTCGCATCCTCCGAGTCGTACTCGAGCGACTCCTCGTACGGCCGTAGCCGCTCGAGCAGAGAGCCGACCTCGTCGTCGATGAACAACTCATGGGAGATCCGCCCGATGGTGCCCAACGCCTCGGCGCGAGCCTCGCCTCCCTTCGGAGGCATCGTCACCCGCTGATCCCACCCGAGCACCCCGCCGGCCCGGTACAGGTCGGAGACTTCCGCCAGGCGCTCCCGGAGCGCGCGCAGGTCGGCTTCCACGGGCGTTGACTCTACCCAAGCGGGGTAGGATCGCGCCCGCATGGCACCGACCGCGATTCTGATCCACGGCGACACCGTTCGTACGCCGGAGCTGCGACACGAAGTGCCTCTGGGGATTCCCGATCCGTTCTTCTACGCGGAGTCCGACGGGCGGAGAATGGTCGCGATCAGCGCCATGGAGGCGATGCGTGTGGAGTCCCTCGGCATCGGTGTCGAGATACACACGCCGGAGGAGTTCGGGGCCGACGAGCTCCGGCGGAGCGGACTCGACATCCATACGTACGCGAGCGAGATGGCCGTCCGGATTGTCGGCGGGCTCGGCATCGAGGAAGCCGTCGTTCCGGTGCGCTTCCCGCTCGGGATCGCCGAAGCGCTGCGCGCGAACGGCGTCGAGCTGAGTGTCGACCAAAAGCTGTTCGACGATCGTCGCCGGTCGAAGAGCGCGCACGAGCTTGCAGGAATTCGCCGCGCGCAGAAGGCAGCGGAAGCGGGAGTGGCGGTCGCGCGCGACCTCCTGCGCCGCGCCGAGAACGCCAACGGCGGGCTCGCTGTCGACGGCGAGCCGCTCACCTGCGAGTTGCTGAAGGAGCACATCCAAGCTGCATTCCTCGCGCATGGCGCCGTCTCCGACGAGATGATCGCCTCGCATGGCGCGCAGACCGCGATCGGGCACGACATGGGATCCGGCGCGATCGGTCGCGACGACGTGGTTCTACTCGATCTCTTCCCCGTCGACGTCGAGTCGGCGTGCTTCGCGGACATCACGCGGACGCTCGCCGTAGGCGAGGTCTCGACCGAGATCAGGGACTGGCATCGGCTCTGCCGCGAGGCGCTCGAGCTCGCGACTGCGGAGATCCGTCCCGGGGTGAACGGCGGCGACGTCCACCGTCTCGTCTCCGAGTACTTCGCCGAGCGCGGCTTCCCCACGCTGCTGACGAAACAGGAGGGGGAGGTGCTGCAGGACGGCTTCTACCACGGCCTCGGCCACGGGGTCGGCCTGGAGGTGCATGAGTCGCCGGCGCTGGGAGTCATCGGCGAGGAGCTCGTGCCCGGGGACGTGATCACCATCGAGCCCGGCCTCTATCGCCAGGGGTTCGGCGGTGTCCGGGTAGAGGATCTGCTGCTCGTCACGGAGGACGGACACGAGCTTCTGACCGACTGCCCGTACGAGCTCGACTTGTCGTGAGCGACAAGGCGATCGAGACCCTCCTCGCGGAGGATCGCCGCTATCCCGCGCCCGAGGACTTTGCCGCGCAGGCGAACGCGAAATCCGACATCTACGACATTCCGTTCGAGGAGTTCTGGGAGCGGGAGGGTCGCGAGCGCGTAACGTGGTTCGAGCCGTTCACTTCGCTCCTCGAGTGGGAGCTTCCGTACGCCAAGTGGTACCTCGGTGGGAAGATCAACGTCTCCTACAACTGCCTCGACAGGCATGTCGAGGCCGGGCTCGGCGAGCGAGTTGCGTACCTGTGGGAGGGTGAGCCCGAGGGCGAGCGCAGCTCACTCACGTACGCCGAGCTTCTGGCGCAGGTCGTCCGGATGGCGAACGTGCTCAAGGAGCTGGGCGTCGGCAAGGGGACGCGGGTGGCCATCTACCTGGGGATGGTGACCGAGCTGCCGATTGCGATGCTCGCGTGTACGCGCCTCGGCGCGCCGAATACCGTCGTCTTCGGCGGCTTCTCGGCCGACTCGCTTGCCGACCGGTCGAACGACATGGGCTGTGAGGTGCTGATCACGCAGGACGAGGCGTGGCGGCGCGGCTCGACGGTGCCTCTCAAGCTCACTGCCGACGAGGCGATGGCAGCGGCGCCCGGCATCCGCGCGTGTCTCGTCGTGGAGCGCACAGGCAACGAGGTCCCGATGCAGGCTGGGCGGGATCACTGGCTGCACAACTTCGAGGTCCCCGACGACCCGGCGACCTGCCCACCCGAGCCCATGGATGCCGAGGATCTGCTGTTCCTCATGTACACGTCGGGCACGACGGCGAAGCCAAAGGGCATCGCGCACACCACCGGCGGCTACCTCGTGGGTGCGGCGACGACACATCGTTACGTCTTCGACTTGAAGCCGGAGACCGACGTCTACTGGTGCGCGGCAGACATCGGGTGGATCACCGGTCACAGCTACATCGTCTACGGACCGCTCTGCAACGGCGCGACGTCGGTGATGTACGAGGGCACGCCCGATTTCCCGGACAAGGATCGCTGGTGGGAGATCGTCGAGCGCTACGGCGTGACGATCCTGTACACGGCGCCGACGGCGATTCGCGCCCACATGAAGTGGGGACCGGAGTTCGCGGAGCAGCACGATCTGTCGTCTCTCCGGTTGCTCGGGTCGGTCGGGGAGCCGATCAATCCGGAGGCATGGGTCTGGTACCGCGAGCACATCGGAGGCGACCGGTTGCCGGTCGTCGACACCTGGTGGCAGACGGAGACGGGGATGATCCTCATCACGCCGCTTCCCGGCGTGACGACGCTCAAGCCCGGATCGGCTACGCGGCCGTTTCCCGGTGTGGATGCTGCGGTCGTGGACGACCAAGGGGAGGAAGTCGGGCCGGGCGGGGGCGGGTACCTCGTGCTGCGGCGGCCGTGGCCCGCGATGACGCGCGGGATCTTCGGCGACGACGAGCGTTATCGCACGACGTACTGGGAGCGCTTCCCAGGGATGTACTTCGCCGGGGACGGCGCGCGCATCGACGAGGATGGCGACTTCTGGCTCCTTGGCCGAGTGGACGATGTGATGAACGTCTCCGGACATCGCATCTCGACCATCGAGGTCGAGTCCGCGCTCGTCGATCACACGAGCGTTGCCGAAGCGGCGGTGTGCGGCCGGGCAGATCAGCTCACCGGCCAGGCGATCGTCGCCTTCGTCACGCTGAAAGGTGGGCAGGAGGGCTCGGTGGAAATGCTCGAGGAGCTCCGCGATCACGTTGCCATGAAGATCGGCCCGATCGCGAAGCCGGCGAATATCGTCTTCACGCCCGAGCTGCCGAAGACCCGGTCAGGGAAGATCATGCGGCGCCTGCTGCGCGACGTCGCCGAAGACCGGCCGTTGGGCGACACGACGACACTCGCGGATCCGGCGGTGGTAGCCGAGATCGCGGATCGTGCTGTCGCGCAGCCCGCCGAGGACTAGCCGCACCGGCCCGGCAGCGCAGGCGGGGCTTGCTACGTGGCGTAGCCCGACGCGGCTGAGCGCGCGTTCAACGCTCGCTCGAACGACGCCACCGTTCGGCCGACGTCTGCCGGGCTCGTGCGCCAATTGGACACCGAGAGCCTGATCGCCGCCCGATCGTCCCATCTCGTGCCGCTCATCCAGGCCTCTCCCTCCGCCTGAACCGCCGCCAGAACCTCGCCGGTTGTCGCATCGTCGGACAAGCGGAAGAGCACCTGGTTGAGGACGACCTCGTTCAGCACCTCACACTCGGGAAGCCGCGCGATCGCGTCCGCGAACTCCTTCGCCCGCGCACAGCTCGATTCGACGAGCTCTGCCACGCCTGCGCGCCCGAGAGAGCGGAGTGCTGCGTACACGGCGAATCCCCGCGCCCGCCGAGAGAACTCGGGCGTCCAGTCCATCTGATCTCTCGCCGCGTGCCGATCCTGGACGAGGTACTCGGCCTGGACAGCCATCGCGGCGCGATGCGACTCCGGGTTTGCGACGAATGCAATCCCGCAGTCATAGGGGACGTTGAGCCACTTGTGGGCGTCGGTCGCCCACGAGTCGGCGTGCTCGACTCCGGCGACCAGATCGCGAAGAGCAGGCGAGGCGGCGGCCCACAATCCGAAGGCGCCGTCCACGTGCAGCCACGCGTCGGCCTCGCCGGCAAGCTCCACGATCTCGGACATTGGGTCGACGGAGCCGGTGTTGACCTCGCCGACCTGGGCGCAGATGATGGTCGGCGCGCTGCCGGCCGGCCCGCTGCTCTCGCCGAGCGCAGCGCGGAGCGCGTCGACGCGCATACGTCCCTGGTCGTCGGCCGGAATCTCGACCGTGCGACCGGCACCCAGCCCGAGCAAGCGGAGCGAGCGGTCGATGGTCGCATGCCGTTTCGCACCCGCGAGAACCCGGATGGGAGGAGCTCCGGTGAGCCCGTCGTGCTCGACATTCCAGCCCGACCGCGAGAGAACGTCATGACGAGCGGCGGCAAGACACGTGGTATGCGCCATCTGGCATCCGGTAACGAGAGCGAACGAAGCCGTACGCGGCAACCGGAGCAACTCTTTGAGCCAATCACCGACCACTTCTTCCACGACCGCCGCCGCCGGACCGCCCACCACGAGACCGGCGTTCTGATCCCACGTCGCGGCCAGCCAATCCGCCGCGAGCGCAGCCGGAAGCGAGCCGCCGATGACGAAGCCGAAGTAGCGGCCGCTCTGCATGCCGACGATGCCCGGGTCAGCCGCTCGAGCGAGGCTCTCGACGACGTCGAGCGGCGCGCTCGCATCGTCGGGCAGCGGTCCTCCTAGTGCATCCCGAAGCTCATCCACCGTCGCCCGAGGCCAGACCGACCGCTCGTCGAGTGACTCCACGAAGTCGGCGGCGAGCTCGGCGGTCCGCCTGAGCAACTCGCGTTCGTCGCCCACGCTAAGCCGCGAGCAGCGCTTCGAAACGCGCGGGGTCGTCGAACGGCCCGACCACAGCGAGATAGAGCTGCTTGCCGTCGAGCAGGTCGCGGGCGACCTCCTGGACGTCCTCGGCGGTGACCGCGTCGAGTCCGCGCAGGACCTCGTCCGGCTCCTCGATCCGCCCCTCGAGGACCTCGCGGCGGAGCCCGAACTGGATCATCGCCTGCGGGCTCTCGAGACGGAGGACGAAGCGCCCTTTCGCATAGCCGCGGGCCTTCTCGAGCTCGTCCGTCGGCACGGCTTTCGCAACAATCTTGCGCAGCTCGCCGACGATCGTCGAGATCGCCTCGTCGATGCGGTTCACGTCGACCCCGGCGCCCGTGTAGAGCGTCCCCGCGTCTGTGTACGACGCGTTCGAGGCGTGAACGTAGTACGAGAGCCCGCGCCGCTCCCGTACCTCGGTGAAGAGGCGGGAGGACATCCCGGCGCCGAGCACGACCGACAGAAGCTGGACGGCATAGCGCTTCGGATGCGAGAGCTCGTAGCCGCGCACGCCGAGGACGAGGTGAGCCTGCTCCGACTCCTTCGTGTGGAGGAGGACAGGCGAGCCGTTCTCGGGAACCTCGGCTCGGGGCGGTCGCCCTGTCTCCTGCGGCGCGATGTCGCCGAGCAGCTCCTCGAGCCGTTCTCCCAGACCGTCGCCGATGCGCCCACCGATGCCGACGACGATCCGCTCCGGGTGGTACCACGCGTCGAGATACGAGGTGAAGGTCTCGCGGCTCGCTTCCTCGATGGTCTCCCTCGTTCCGAGAATGTCCCAGCCCAGCGGCTGATCCGCGTAGAGCAAACGGTCGTACACGCTGCCGACGTATCGCTGCGGCGTATCGAGGTACACGTTCATCTCCTCGAGGATCACGCCCTTCTCCTTCTCGATCTCGCCGGAGTCGAAGCGCGAGTTGCGCAGCATGTCGGTGAGGACGTCGAGCGCCACGTCCCGGGTCTCGGTCGCACACCTGACGTAGTAGCCGGTCAGCTCCTTGCCCGTGAAGGCGTTGAACTCCCCGCCGATCGCGTCGATCTCGGTCGAGATGGACCGGGCGGTCGGGCGCCGTTCCGTCCCCTTGAAGAACATGTGCTCGGCGAAGTGCGCGATCCCTTTCGACTCAGGGGTTTCGTAGCGTGAGCCCGCAGCGAGCATCACGAAGCAGGCCACGGAATTGACCTGAGGCATGGGTGCCGTGAGGACGCGAACGCCGTTCGCGAGCGCCGTTTTCTCGAAGACGGACACCGGCTCGATGGTATAGACACGCTCTGTGCCCGGAAACCTGACCCGGAAGGCCATCGCCGCGCAGCCCGAGTGGCTGCGACAGGTGCCGGAGCGGGTCGGCAACCTCCGGCTTCCGGAAAGCGCTCGCGTCCTGTTCACCGGTTGCGGCACGTCCTTCCATGCGGCCCTCGCGTGCGGCCGGGCGGCGCAGGCGCTCGAAGTCGTCCTCGGCAACGCTCCGGCGGCGGACGTCCTCGTGGCTCTGAGCCACGAGGGAGGGACGCGCCTCACGCTCGAGGCGGTCGAGAGCTTCGCCGGCGAGACCTGGGCGATCACAGCCGCTCCGGAGAGCGCGATCGCGCAGGCCGTCGACCACGTCGTCGTGGCCACTCCTGAGATCGAGGAGAGCTACTGCC
>JACCVK010000327.1 GCA_013698195.1 Actinomycetota bacterium
TCTGGTACGTCAGCGACTGGCGGCCCGGGGCGTCGAACGCGAGAGCGATTCCACCGAGGGCGGCGAGCACGTAGACGATCGGCAGCGTCGCCGTGCCCGTGAGCGTCACCACGGCCAGGGCGATCGAGACCAGCATCGCCGCTGCTTGCGTCGCCATCACGAGACGCCGCGAGTCGAACCGATCCGTGAGCACGCCGGCGACGAGGCCGAAGACGGTGAACGGCACGAACCGCCAGAAGGCCAGAGCGCCGACAGCTAGAGCCGAGCTCGAGAGCTCCAGCACGAGCCACGCCAAAGCGATGTTCTGCATCCACGTGCCCGCCAGCGAAACCACTTGGCCGACGAAGAAGATCCGGTAGTTCCGGTGGCGTCTGAGGCTTCTGAAGGTTCGCGTCCGGAGGGCGACGACGAGCGCGGTCACGACTCGTCACCCACCAGCCGCATAAGTGCAGGCAGGGCGGCGTCGATCGCCGTCAGCTCTTCGGGCTCGAGGACGCGCATGCGCTCGGTGAGCCAGGTTGTCCGGCGAGCGCGGATGTTTCGCATCACGCGGGCGCCCTCGTCGGTGAGCCGAAGGCCGACCCGACGCCGATCCTGGCTCGAGCGGATGCGCTCGATGAGTCCGGCCCGCTCGAGTCGGTCGATGTGTCCGGAAAGGGCGGGCGGAGAGATGCCTTCCTCGGCAGCGAGCTCCGCAAGCGAGAGACCGGGACTGCGCTTGACGAGCCAGAGCAGCGTCGCCTGCCGCGCGGTCACTCCGAGCTGCTCGGTTTCCCTGCGTAGCTCGCGCGCAAGCCGTAAGAGCACCGGCCGTAGCTCGGAGGCAACCTGTTCGTGCGTAAGCGAAACCTCGCTAATCATTAACGAGGCTAAGAATACACAAGAGAGCTCGCGGTTCGTGGCCGGGCATGCTCGGCCTATGGGTACGCGTCCAAGGGGTGAAGGCCGGGCATGCCCGGCCCCTACGGTGACTGGGTACAGGTAGGGCGAGGCATGCCTCGCCCCTACTTCTGCTGCGCCTCGACCTTGTAGCCGACGCCGTAGCGCGTGTGAATGAAGGTGTGCGCCGGCGCTCGGCGGTCGATCTTCTCGCGAAGCTTGCGCACAAAAACGTCCACCGTACGGTCGCGATGCGTAGCGCGGCGACCCCAGACGCGCTGCAACAGCTCGTCGCGCGTGAGAACCCGGCCCTGCTCGCGCGCGAGCGTGTACATGAGCCTGAACTCCGTCGGTGTCAGCTCTGCGCTCTCTCCGTCCACGTACGCCTGCACGTTGTCCGGATCGAGGCGCAGCTCCTCGATGACGATCTCGTCGCCGCGGCGTGGCTCTGCTTGACTCACGCCTCGGCGGGCAGCTACCTGCACGCGTGCCGCGAGCTCCTTGAGCGAGAACGGCTTGACGAGGTAGTCGTCCGCCCCGATCTCGAGCGCGTGCACGCGGTCGTGCTCGGTTCCCCGAGCGGAGACGACGACGATCGGCGTGCCGATTCCCTCCGCTCGCGCCTGCTCGATGACGCGCCAGCCGTCGATGCCCGGCAGCATGAGGTCGAGCACGCAGACGTCCGGTCGTTCGTAGCGAAGCCTTGCGAGACCGGTCTCGCCGTTCGCCACTGCGACCGCGTCGAAACCCGCCGCCTCGAGGTGTCGCGCCATACCGCGCGCGATGACGTCGTCATCCTCGATTATCAGGATCTTCGCCATCCGGCGAAATGATGGCGGCCCCCGGGGACGCCAGGGGCCGCCTGGTGGTAACTGTCTGGTGTACGGCCGGTAAACCCGAACGAGCGCGTCTAGCCCTCTGCCTCCGCGTCCGCGTCCGCGTTTTCGGCTTCGGCCTGCTCCGGGGAGAGGTCGACGACGAGGTAGAGCCTCTCGCATCCGTTCAGGCGGGTGAGTGGGCGCTCGCTGCGGAGCACGAACGCCTCGTCCATGCCGTCGCCGCAGTTGAGCACGTCCACGTCGCCGTCGGCTGCCAGCGCGTGGAGCTTGTCGTCGCCGTTTCCGCCGGAAACGCGATCCGCTCCCGAGCCGCCGAAGAGCGAGTCGCTGCCATCCCCACCCGAGACATCGTCGCTGCCTTGGTTCCCGGAGACTCGGTCGTCTCCGTTGCCTCCGGCTGCGTTGTCGGCGTCGGATCCGCCGTAGATGCGGTCGCCACCGTCACCGCCGGAGAGGGAGTCAGCACCCTTGCCGCCGTACGCGACGTCGGCGCCGTCTCCCGCGCGCACGCCGTCGTTGCCAGAGCCGGCGCGAATGAGATCGGCGCCCCCTCGTGCATAGACGGTGTCGTTCCCTCCGAATGCGCGGATCTCGTCCGCCTGCTCGGTGCCTCGCAGGACATCGTCACCCGGCGTACCGTTGACCATCGCTGCGATACCCGCCGATGCGAGCGCAAGCGTGATGGCGCCACATCCTGCTACCGCCAACGCCTTGAGTCTCATGATTCTCCTTCCATCCGTCGTTGCCTGGCGTGGTTGCCCGACGGATGCATTCACCGACATGTGAGTTTGGGTGCGGTGTGGCAGAAGCAAGCGTTGCGCAAACCTTCTGTTAGAACCGCGGTGGTGGACGCCGATTCGATCAGGGGAAGAACGCTCGTCGACGAGAGTCGCGAGGCAGTCGTCGTGCTCGACGACGACGACCGGGTGGTGCTTGCGAGCCGGCGCGCTCGACAGGCGATGGACGGCATCCGTGAAGGCGAGCTGCTGCCGCCGGGGATCCTCACGGGCGAGCGCGGCCTGATTCCTCTCGTCGTCCCGTACGAGGTCGACGGTCGGCGGGAGCGCCTCGTCTACCTGTCTCGGGAGGGCGACCTGGCGGCATACGAGGAGCTGCGCTCCGGATTCACGGCGGCCGTGTCGCACGAGCTCCGCACTCCTCTGGCCAGGTTGCTCACCCTGATCGAGACGGCTTCGCTCCCCGGAGAGGACGTCGTGGAGGTGCTCGAACAGGCGGCGGGCGAGGTGCACCAGATCACAGAGCTGATCGACGAGGTGCTCTTCCTGAGCGAGCTCGAGTCCGGCGCTCGCGTGGTCGCGCTCGGTGCCGAGCTGGTGTGCCCGGTTCTCGGCGAGGCGCTGGATGCTCTCCAGGAACGCGCGAACCGCGCGGGTGTCGGGCTCCGGCTCGAGTGCGATGCGGGGCTCGAGCTGTCCATCCGGCCGCGCATGTTGCTGGTGGTCGCGCGGAACCTCGCCGAGAATGCGATCCGCTACGCGGGCCCGGGCGCGACATTCATACTTTCGGCGGAGCAGACCGACGACGGGTCCATCGAGCTCGTAGCTCGCGACGACGGCGTCGGTGTCGACGAGGCGGAGCTCACCCGCCTGTTCGAGCGCTTCTACCGCGCCGATCGGGCTCGCGCATCGCGCGGGACCGGACTTGGGCTCGCGATCGTGAAGCACGTCGTCACGCAAGCGGGAGGTACGGTCGAGGCCGCCGGCGGACGAGGCAGGGGGCTCGAGGTCCGCCTCCTCTTTCCGGCTTCTGCCTGAGACCGGCGCGCTTTATCGCGTGGTGCCTGGCCTCATCGGTGCACGCATTCACCGAATTGTCACCGCATCTTCACCATTAGGGCTCCCGAGCACGGCGGTCCGCTCGGGAGACTGACGGCATGTCGACGCGTCGGACGCTCGCGCTGCTCGTCTCGGCCCTCGTCGTGCTGCCGGTGGCAGCAGGCTGCGGCGGCGACGACGGAGGCGGCGGAGCTGTGATTACTGCGGATGGCTCGAGCACAGTGGGGCCGTTCGTCACGAAGGCTGCCGAGGACTTCAAGGCTGCGGACGGCGTCGACGTCACGGTCGGCATCTCAGGCACCGGCGGCGGCTTCGAGCGATTCTGCGCAGGCGAGACCGATCTCTCCAATGCCTCGCGCGAGATCGACCAAGAGGAGATCGCGCTGTGCGAAGAGAGCGGAGTCGAATACATCGAGTTCCGCGTTGCCACGGACGCGCTGACGAACGTCGTCAACACACAGAACGACTGGGCCACGTGTCTGACCGTGGAGCAGCTCAAATCGATCTGGGAGCCGAACGCGAAGGTCTCGAGCTGGAATAAGGTCGATCCGTCGTTCCCGGACGTCCCGCTGCGTCTCTTCGGACCGGGCACCGACTCCGGCACGTTCGACTACTTCACCGACGCGATCGTCGGCGAGGAGGGCGCGAGCCGGACGGACTACTCACCGAGCGAGGACGACAACGTCATCGTCCAGGGAGTAGGCGGCGAGGAAGGCGGTCTCGGCTATTTCGGCTTCTCCTATTTCGAGCAGAACCGGGAGACACTCAAAGCGCTCGAGGTCGACGGTGGCTCCGGGTGCGTGGCGCCGAGTGCGGCGACCGCGCAGGACGGGTCCTACGAGCCGCTCTCACGCCCGCTCTACGTCTACGTGAAACGGAGCTCGTTCGACGGGAACGAGCAGGTCAGGAACTTCGTCAAGTTCATGTTCGACAACAATGACTCGATCGCCGAGGCGGCGCAGTTCGTTCCCTTGAGCACGGAGCAGATCTCCGAGGAGCAGGCGAAGCTCGAGGACGCAGCCGGGTAGCGCTTGTCGACGTCGGCTGCTCCCCTAGAGCGCGTCCTTGCGCTCCCGAAGAAACGGATCCGCTGGGGAGAGGTACTCGTCCAGGCGATCCTCTTCCTGGCCGCGGCGATCTCGGTCCTGACGACGCTCGGGATCGTCATCTCGCTCCTCATTCCGGCCGGTGAGTTCTTCGGCGAAGTGAGCCCGTGGGAGTTCCTCACCGGAACGACCTGGACCCCGCTGTTCCTCGACGGACAGTTCGGCGTGGTCCCGCTCATCGTCGGCACGTTCCTGATCTCGTTCCTCTCGGCGATCATTGCGTTCCCTCTGGGTGTCGGCGTGGCCATCTACCTGAGCGAGTACGCGAACCAGCGCGTCACCGGGTTCCTCAAGCCCGTTCTCGAGATTCTCGCCGCGATCCCGACCGTGGTCCTCGGGTACTTCGCCCTCACGTTCGTCACCCCGGTGCTCAGGGACATCGGGCTGCAAGTCGAGATTTTCAATGCGCTCGCTGCGAGCCTCGTCCTGGGGGTCATGCTCATCCCCACCATCGCGTCTCTCTCAGAGGACGCGATGGGTGCGGTCCCGCGCGATCTCCGCGACGGCGGCTATGCGCTCGGCGCGGACAAGCTTCAGGTGTCTACGCGGATCGTCGTGCCGGCGGCGATCTCCGGGATCATCGCCGCGTTCGTTCTCGGCTTCTCGCGGGCGGTCGGTGAGACGATGATCGTGCTCATCGCTGCCGGGCAGCTCGCGCAGATCACGTTCAATCCTCTCTCGTCGATCGAGACGATGACCGCGTTCATCGGCGCGACCGGCAACGGCGACGTGCCGACAGGATCCACCGAGTACAAGACGATCTTCGCGGTCGGACTGACGCTGTTCGTGATCACGCTCGTCATGAACCTTGTCTCGATACGGCTCGTGCGGAAGTACCGGGAGATCTACGAATGAGCGCAGTCCGATGACGACCTTCGAGCCCGCCGTCGAGCGCGACTACGAGCCTGCTCCCGAGGAGCACACGCGCTCGAGTCGCGCCTGGAAGAACCGCCTGTTCAAGGGGGCGATGCTCCTCTCGATGTTAGTGGCCTTCGGAACGCTCGCGGTGCTGCTCGTGGACATCGTCAGCACGGGCTGGTCTGCGCTCGACTGGAAGCTCCTGAGCAACGCGCCCTCGACGCAGCCGAGTGAAGCGGGAGCGAAGCCCGCGATCCTCGCGACGTTGTATCTCGGCGCTTTGGTGCTCCTGCTGGCGGTG
Organism: Actinomycetota bacterium; assembly: GCA_013698195.1. Lineage (GTDB taxonomy): Bacteria > Actinomycetota > Thermoleophilia > Gaiellales > Gaiellaceae > GMQP-bins7. Next base: position 5,780 of record JACCVK010000327.1, read on the forward strand.
CCCATCGGCATCCTCACGGCGATCTACCTCGAAGAGTACGCCGACCGCAGGCGCTGGTGGAACCGGCTCATCGAGGTGAATATCCAGAATCTCGCGGCCGTGCCGTCGATCGTCTACGGCATCCTCGGGCTCGCGTTCATCGTCCGCGGGATCGGCATCGGTCGCGTGGTGTTCGCCGGCGCGCTCATCCTCACGCTCGTTGTCCTGCCGACGGTCGTCGTCGCCTCGAGAGAGGCGATCCGCGCGGTGCCGGACTCGATCCGCCAGGGCGCGTTCGCTCTCGGTGCGACGAAGTGGCAGGTCGTGTGGCGCCAGGTGCTCCCAGCCGCGATCCCGGGAATGGCCACGGGGTCCATCCTCGCGCTGTCGCGAGCGGTCGGGGAGACCGCCCCGCTGATCATGGTCGGGGCGGTCGTGTATGTCGCTTTCAACCCCACACTGCTCGGCGAGTACACGGCTTTGCCGGTGCAGATCTACAACTGGACGAAGCAGCCGGACACCGAGTTCCAAACGCTCGCGGCCGCGGGCGCGATCGTCTTGCTCGTGATCGTGCTATCCATGAATGCGGTTGCGATCGTCGTTCGCAATCGTTATCGACGCAAGTGGTGAGGCAATGACGCAAATGGAGACGCCCAGGACTCAGATGGAGACGCCGAACATCGATACCAACCGCATCGCGCAGGCCTCGCAAGGGGCCCTCTCGAAGACCGACATCGAGCGCCGGGAGAAAGTTTTCTCCGTCGCCGATCTCGGCGTGTTCTACAGCGGTAAGCCAGCGCTCGAGGAGGTCGAGCTCGACATCCACAAGAACACGATCACCGCGTTCATCGGACCGTCGGGATGCGGAAAGAGCACGTTCATCCGCTGCTTCAACCGCATGAACGACCTCATTCCGGGAGCAGAGGTGCGCGGCACGGTGCTGTACCACGGAGCCGATCTCTACGGTCGCGACGTCGACCCGGTCGAGCTTCGGAGGCGCATCGGCATGGTGTTCCAAAAGCCGAACCCTTTCCCGAAATCGATTTACGACAACATCGCGTTCGGGCCGCGGGTGCTGAGTATGAAGGGCAGTCTCGACGAGCGCGTGGAAGGTGCCCTCCGCCACGCGGCACTGTGGGAGGAGGTCAAGGATCGCCTGAAGGACAGCGCGCGCGGGCTCTCGGGCGGACAGCAGCAGCGGCTCTGCATCGCACGCGCCCTCGCCGTCGAGCCGGACGTGATCCTCATGGACGAACCGGCCTCGGCGCTCGATCCGATCTCGACGACGCGGATCGAGGACCTCATGCACGACCTGAAGCGCGAGTACACGATCGTGATCGTCACGCACAACATGCAACAGGCTGCCCGTGTCGCGGACATGACGGCCTTCTTCAGCGTCGTCGTGAACGACGACGGAAGCGCTCGGCGTGGCATCCTCGTCGAGTACGACACGACGGCGAAGATCTTCACCTCGCCCGGCGATAGAAGGACGGAGGACTACGTGACGGGGCGATTCGGATGAGGATCGAGCTACAGCGGGAGCTCGACGCGCTCGAGGCAGGCTTCCAAGAAGCGGGCGAGATCGTGGTCAGGGCGATTCGCGGCGCCACCGACGCGCTTCGCACGCAGGATGTCGAGCTGTGTGACGAGGTGATCGCGTTCGACGACGAAATCGATGACCGGTACCTGGCAATCGAGCGCCAGGTCGAGCTCGTGCTCGCACGACAGACCCCGGTTGCGACGGATCTGCGCCTCGTTCTTGCGCTCCTTCACTCGGGGCTCCATCTCGAGCGCATGGGCGACCAGTGCGTGACGATCGCGAAGCTGACGAAGCTCTCGAGCCACCTCGGTGCGCAGCCGGCCGTCATGGAGAGCCTGGTGGAGATGGGCGAGCGCTCCGCGGAGATGGTCAAGGTCTCGCTCACGGCGTTTTCCATGCGGGATGTCCAGCAGGCCCGGGAGCTACACCAGCTCGATGAGCTGATCGACCCGGCGAACCGGCAGGTGTTCCACGAAGTCCTACGCTACGTCCACGACGTGGAAGCGCTCGAGTGGGGCATGAGGCAGATCACCGTGTCCCGCTGCTTCGAGCGCATCGGCGACAACGCCGTCGACATCGGCGAGCAGACTGCGTTTCTCGTGACCGGCGAGTTCGCCGAGTTCACCGACGCATCGCACGACCCGCGGCCGCTCGGCTGACGACGCCGTTCCCTTTACCACTCCGCCACCCTCCGTTCACTTCCCGTGACCCCACGGCGGCTGCCGGCGCGGCGACCATCGCACCGGAGTGGGCAAATCGACAGGAGGAGTTGGGACGGGATGAAGCAGGTACTCAGGCGCCGTGGCGTCATCGTTCTGGTGGGGGTTGTCGCGAGCCTTGCGATCGTCTCTGCCGCGACTGGAGCTGGTCCCACGTACAACCTCAAGAAGCTGACGGGCTCGGTCTCGGCCGACGGCTCGTCGACCGTTGGCCCTTACACCACAGCGGCCGCCGAGCTCTTCAGGCAGGCCGGCGCCACCAAGGTGAAGGTCACCGTCGGGATCTCGGGCACGGGCGGCGGCTTCCAGCGCTTCTGCAAGGGAGAGACCGACCTCTCGGACGCATCGCGGCCGATGCGCCAGAGCGAGGCGAACGCGTGCAAGGACGCGAACATCGGCTCGTGGCGGGCATTCACGGTCGCGAACGACGCGTTGACGGTGGTCGTCAACCAGCAGAACACGTGGGCGCAGTGCCTTACCGTGCCCGAGCTGAAGAAGATCTGGGAGCCGGGCTCGAAGGTGAACAACTGGAAGGACGTTCGCTCGAGCTTCCCGGACGTGCCGCTCAAGCTGTTCGGCCCCGGAACGGACTCAGGCACGTTCGAGTACTTCACGGAGGCGATCAACGGCAAAGCCCGTGCGAGCCGCACCGACTACCAGGCGAGTGAGGACGACAACGTGCTCGTCCAGGGTGTCTCCGGCGAGCGAGGCGGCATGGGCTACTTCGGCTACTCGTACTACGTCGAGAATCAGAGCCGGCTCAACGCCATTCAGGTGCGGAACCCGAAGTCCGACCAGTGCGTCGCGCCGGGCGTCGCGACGGTGCACAACAACACGTACAAGCCGCTCTCGAGGCCGCTCTTCATCTACGCGAAGGGATCCTCGTTCAAGCGGACAGAGGTTCAGGCCTTCATCGACTTCATCTTCGACAACGAGGTCAAGATCGCCCAGCGTTCCCGCTTCGTCTCGCTTACGAAGCCGCAGCTGAAGCGCGCGCAGGCGAACTTCATCCTCGCCGTGAAGGCGTCCAAGAAGGGCTAGAGCTTCCCTCCAACCTGCCGGACGAAAGGGCGGCCCGTCGGGGGCCGCCCTTTGTCTTATGCGGGATCGTTCTCCGTCTACGAAGCGAGGGGGATGCCGAGCTCCGTAAGCAGCCGCTGCACGCGCAAGTCGATGTCGTCACGGATCGCGCGGACTTCCTCGTACGATACGGCCGCGGCCGGATCTGAGACGTCCCAGTCCTCGTAGCGCTTGCCGGGATAGAGGGGGCAAGCATCGCCGCAGCCCATGGTGACGACGACGTCCGCGGCTCGAACCACCTCGTCCGTGAGGGGTTTCGGGAATGCCTCTGCCAGGTCCACGCCGAGCTCCGCCATCGACTCCGCCACCAGCGGGTTGACGACCTCGGCCGGATCCGAGCCGGCGGATCGGACTCCCACCAGCCCTCCGGAGCGGAGCGTGACGAGACCGGCTGCGATCTGACTCCTGCCGGCGTTCTGCACGCACACGAACAGGACCTCCGGCTGGTCCTTCGTCACGAGCCCTTCAGCCTGGCCCAGTGCCCGTAGCCGCTCGCGCGCGAACCGGTGTGCCAGTACGGGGACGAAGACATTGATCTTCGAGCCGTCCAGAAGGTCGACGGACTCGGCGAGGAAGCGGCCGATCGTCTCCCGTGAAAACGTTCCGGCGAACTCGTCCTCGAGAGCTTCCGCGGCTTTCTCGACGTGGTTGCGAGTTACCGGATCCAGCATGTCGGTCATTGCATCTCCTTTGGGACTCGTACTCCCCAATCGTCGCAGCGACGGTCGCACTCAACGGTCGACACGACGTGAAAGAGTGGAGAGAGAGGGCTCCGACGTTCACCAGTCCGAGACACCTCGCGGCGGGTGCCGCACTACGCTGAGCGCAGTGCGCCGAAGCATCGAGCGTGAGCTGAAGCTTGTCCCGAGCGAGAGCTTTCGCCTTGCCGATCTCGGCGAGCCGCTCGAACCTCGCGTGTTTCAATCGACCTACCACGACACGTCTGACTTTCAGCTCGCGCGGCATGGGATCACGTTGCGTCTGCGGATGGAGGATGGCACAGGGCTCTGGCAGCTGAAGATCCCGACCGGTGCAAAGCGCATCGAGCTCGAGGTCCCCGGTCCGCCCGCGATCCCGCCCGCGGAGCTGACCGATCCGCTCGTCATCCACCTTCGTGGGCGATCGCTTGGCAAGATCGCCCGCCTGCGCACGCGACGGCAGACTGTCCGGCGAGACGGTGCCGAGATCGTCGAGGACGCGGTCTCCGTGTTCGAAGGACCACGGGTCGTGAAGCGCTTCCGGGAGGTCGAGATCGAGCTCGTCGACGGAGACGAGCGCTCACTTCGCCGGCTCGAGGGCGAGCTGCGAGAGGCCGGAGCTGAAAGGGGAGAGTTCATACCCAAGCTCCACCGAGCACTCGACATCGCAGTCGACGGCGCGCCGGAGCTCGAGGCCGTCCGGACCCCGAGCGAGGCGTTTCGCCGCGCGCTCGCCGACCAGCGTCGTCAGCTCGTCGCTCATGACCCGGGCAGTCGGATCGGCGGCGACCCGGAGGACCTTCATCAGCTACGCGTCGCGACCCGGCGCTCACGAGCTTTCGTCCGAGCGGCGAAAGCACTGGTCGAGCCGAAATGGGCAGACGCCCTGCGAACGGAGCTCGGCTGGCTCGGCTCGATTCTCGGTCCAGCACGCGATGCCGACGTGCTCCTCGAGTACATGACCCAAGCCACGGTGGCGCTCGGCGACGAGGGGCGCGCGTCCGAGCTCGTGCGAGCGCTGGAGAAGGAGCGTGATCGAGCTCGACGCTCGGCACTCGCTGCCCTCTCCCGCAAGCGTTACTTCACGCTCCTCGATCGGCTCGCCGAGAAGCCGCCGCTGATCGACGCCGGCGACGTGCGCCTCGCTGATCTCTGGTGGCACGAGTTCAAGCGCACGCGAAAGGCCTTCGAGAGGCTGGACAAGCGGTCGCCGGACGAAGAGCTTCATGCTGGTCGGATTCGGGTGAAGCGCGCTCGCTACGCGGCCGAGTTGGGCGGGCATGAGCTCGGTACGGCAGGCGAGCGGTTCGTGTCAGCGGCGAAGACGCTCCAGGATGTTCTCGGCGAGCACCAGGACTCGACTGTTGCGTCCGAGTGGATCGAGGGATGGGGCGAGCAGAATCCCGAATCTCGTCAGCTCGTGCAGCGCCTGCTCGAACAGGAGCGGAAGCGGCGAAAGAGCGCCCGTCGAGCCTGGCCACGAAAGTGGGAGCGGCTCGTGCGGAGGGCGCGCGAGGCGAAGCCGTGACGCGGGTTGTTCGGGCGGCGGGAGGCGTCGTCCTCAACGATGCGCTCGACGTGCTGGTCGTGCACCGAGAGCAATACGACGACTGGTCGTTCCCGAAGGGCAAGGCCGAACGGGACGAGCGCGACGAGGACTGCGCTCTCCGGGAGGTCGAGGAGGAGACCGGTCTCCGCTGCGCGCTCGGCGACGAGCTCCCGGCGACGGAATACGTCGACGCAAAGGGCCGCCCGAAGCGCGTCCGCTACTGGCTGATGCGTCCCATCGGCGGAGAGCTTGCTTACCGTCACGAGGTCGACGACGCTCGTTGGGTCTCAAACGACGAGGCTCGCGAGCTGCTCACGTACCAGCGCGACGTGGCGGTGCTCGACAGCATGACCGGTTTGTCTTGACCTGAGCTTCGACAGCGCGCGAGAATCCCGCCTAGGGACAGAGTGAAGGGTGGGTGATGCTGTTACTGAGACATGCGAGCGCGGGCGAGCGGCTGTCGACGCTGGGCCCTCGATGCTGCGCGCCCGCTTGATCGCGCTGGGCGTATGCAGGCGGCGCGGCTCCCTGAAAGCCTTGCCGGGCATCGGATCGAGCGGATCGTCTCGAGTCCGCTCGCCCGTTGTGTCGAGTCGGTGCTTCCACTCGCGCGGATTCTCGAGCTCGACGTCGAGAGCCGGACCGAGCTCGAGCCCGAGGTGCCAAAACGCCGTCTGCTCCGGCTCCTCGGCGAGCTTCCGCCCTCCGCACTCGTATGCACGCACCGCGAAACGTTCGAGACGCTTTTCGAAGGCACGATCAAGTGTGAGAAGGGCGGTGCGTGGCTCGTGGAGCGCCGCGGAGGGCGCTGGAAGCCGATCGCTTACTTGCCACCGCCCGAGGAGCGGCCCCGGACACGCGTCCGTCGTGCGGCGGTCGCATCCGGGTAGAGCGGCAGCGCGCCCGCGCTCTAGGCGACCGCAGCTTTGTCGTGCGCCAGCGCGAGCGCAGCACCCTCACGAAGCCCGCCCCGTCCGACCTCGAGTGGAGTCTCGAGCAACCGCGCCAGCTCCGCGAGAACGAGCGTGCCGCCGAGCAGGGTCTCTCCGCGCTCCGGAGTGATGCCCGTTCCGGCGACCACCTTGTTGGCGCCCTTGCGGACGATCGACTTGGCGAGCTTTGCGAGCTCGTCCTCGCCGAATCGCTTGCCGACGAGCCTGCCCACAGCCCGCGCGGTGCCGCCGACTGCCAGTGCCGTCTCAGGGCGAGGCGGGTCGAGGCCAGCCAGAAGGACGAGCACCTGCGTGCGGGCGGCCGCGACGTCTTCCTGGGACGGGCTGTCCGAGGGCAGGAACGCTCGCGTCACGCGCAATGCGCCCGCGTCGCGTGACTCGACCCATGACGGCCCACGTCCGGGTTCCCCTGCCGCCACCTCGCACGAGCCGCCGCCCAGATCCACGACAGCAACCGTGCCAGGAGGGTCGCTGAGACGGCTCACGGCGCCGTGCCAGGCCAATCGCCCTTCGTCCTCGGCACTCAGCACGACTACCGGGGCGCGAGTTGCCCGGGCGAGGATGTCCACGAGCTCGTCGCCGTTCTCCGCCTGGCGCCCGGGCGCGGTGACGATCGTCTCCAGGCGCTCGCAGCCGGCCCTGCGAGCCAGCCGCGAGTACCGGCGGGCGACCTCGCTCGTCTGGGCGAGTTTCTCGATCCCGATCCGGCCGAGGCGGTACGCGTCGTCACCGAGCCGCAGATACTCGCGCTCACGCCCGAGCTCCTTGACGTCGCCCCGCTCGACCCGAGCGACGAGCAGGCGCACCGAGTTCGAGCCGACGTCGATGACCGCGACCTTCACAGCCAGCATTGTTCCCGTGCCTTCGGCTGGCTAAGCACCGCGGCGATCGCGCTCTCGGCGCTTCGCCCGCGCTCGAACCCGACGCATCATCGTCTCCTGATGCGACCGCCGCTTCTCGGAATCCCCCTGAGAGACTCGCGCCCACGTCCCGTCGGAGGACAACTCCCAGGCGTTGGTGTTGTCAGCGAGAGCACTGTCGAGGATGGCGCCTGCCTCGTGGCGTATGCGTGCGCTCTCGACGGGAGCCAGCACCTCTATGCGGTGGTCGAGGTTGCGGGTCATGAGATCCGCGCTTCCCATGTAGACGGCGCTCCGCTCGCCCGCCTCGAATGCATAAATCCGGCTGTGCTCGAGAAAGCGTCCGACGATGGAGCGGACGCGGATGTTCTCGGAGAGTCCTTCGACTCCGGGCCGGAGCGCACAGGTTGTTCTCGCGATGACGTCGACCGACGCGCCTGCCCGCGAGGCCGCGTAGAGCTCCTCGACGATTCCTGGGTCGACGAGGTGGTTGACCTTGAGTCGGATACGAGCCGTCTCTCCAGCCTCCGCGGCAGCGGCGACGCCGCGGATCTCCTCCACGAGACCGCTACGCAGCGTGAAGGGCGCGACGAGCAGCTTGCGAAACCGCCGCGGACGGCCGAAGCCGGTGATGTAGTTGAAGAGGTCGGCGACGTCCGCCGTGATGTCCTCGTCGGCGGTGAAGAGCCCGAAATCCTCGTACAGGCGCGCCGTCGCCGCGTGGTAGTTGCCCGTCGCGATGTGTGCGTAGAGGCGCAGGCTGCCCCGTTCCCGGCGAACGATGAGCGTCATCTTCGCGTGGATCTTGAGATCCGGGAATCCGTACGCGACGTGGACTCCGGCTTGCTCGAGGGCGCGAGACCACTCAATGTTTCTTCGCTCGTCGAAGCGGGCTTTGAGCTCGACCAGGCAGACGGACTGCTTCCCGTCCTGCGCGCACTGGATGAGCGAGCCGACAAGCACGCTGTCGTCGCTCGTGCGATAGACGGCCGTCTTCATCGCAATCACATCCGGATCACGGATGGCTGCCTGCGCAAAGACCTCGAAGCTCGCCCGGAACGACTCGTACGGCTGGTGGACGGCAAGGTCGCTGCGTTTGATCTCGTCGAAGATCCGGGGCATGTGGCTCTGCGCCCCCTCGAGACGAGGCGGCACGACCGGAAGCCACGGCTCGTGCTTCAGCTCCGGGCGCGGGAGCAGGTGGAGCTCGGCGAGGTCAGCGAGGTCGAGGGGGCTCTCGATGCGGTAGATCTGGGTATCGTCCGCGTCGAGGCCGCGGGTTAGGCGCTCGACCATCTCGGCGGACGCCGACGTGCTGACTTCGAGTCGAACGACGTCGCCGAAACGCCGCTTCTGGAGCTGGGTCTCGACGGCCTCGAGCAGGTCTGCGGCGTCGTCAGAGACCTCGAAGTCCGCATCGCGCGTGACTCTGAACGCGGCTCGCTCGACGATCGTCACCCCTGGGAAGAGCGTGGGGAGGAAATGGGCGATGATCTGCTCGAGCGGAACGTAGAGCCCGCGACCGTTGATCTCGTGGAAGCGCGGCAGGCCCTCGGGAATCTTGACCCGCGCGAACCGTTCCTCGCCCGTCTCGGGATCGGCCACGAAGACGGCAAGCGAGAGCGAGAGGCCGGAGATGTACGGGAACGGCTGCCCCGGTCCGACCGCGAGTGGGGTCAAGACCGGGTAGATGTCGCGCTCGAAATGCCGCTCGAGCTGTTCGAGCTCTTGCTCGCCGCAGTCCTCGATCCCGCCGACGACGATGCCCTCCGCCGCCAGTGCCGCCCGCAGCTCGCGCTTCCAGAGCCGCGACTGCTGCGCCGTGAGCTCGAGTACGCGCTCACGAATACGCGCCAACGCCTGCTGGGGCGTGAGCCCGTCCGGCGAGCGAACCGTGAGACCCGCTTCTGCCTGACCGAGCAGGCCGGCAACGCGGACTTGGAAGAACTCGTCGACGTTCGACGAGAAGATCGAGCAGAAAAGCACACGCTCGAGCAGCGGCACCGACGCGTCCCCCGCGAGCTCGAGGACTCGCGCATGGAAGTCGAGAAGCGACAGCTCCCGGTTGAGCAGGCGTTCTGCCGGTTCGTTGAGCGTGCGTGTCGCCACAGCGTCTCATCATCCACAGAGCAGGCCCCGTTGTGTGGTGATGATCTGGTGAAGGCTGCGAGTCGGCCCTAGGCCGTCGCCGGAACGAGGCGCCGTCTCGTGTCGTAGCTCCGGCCGAGGAACGCCGTCGCGGCGATGGCGATCGCGAGCACCAAGACGACCACGCTACCTCCCTCGACTCGCGTGATCAGCTCCATGAGGCCACCGACGAGGCCCGCCATCGGGATGGTGAAGATCCAAGCGAGGAGGATGTTGCCGGCCACGCCCCAGCGAACGGCCGAGAACCCCCGAATCGCTCCGGCCCCGAGCACGGATCCCGAGACCGTGTGCGTCGTCGAGACGGGAAATCCGTAGTGCGCGGTTCCCCACAGGATTCCCGCGCATGCGGTCTGCGCCGCGAAGCCCTGCGGCGGGTCGATCTTCGCGATCCGCTGGCCCAGCGTCCGGATGATGCGCCAGCCGCCCACGTACGTTCCGGCAGCCATCGCGAGCGCAGCGGAGACGATGACCCAGAGCGGAGGACGGTCGAAGCCCGGCGAGAGATGGCCGGAGGCCACGAGCGCTAGCGCGATGATGCCCATCGTCTTCTGTGCGTCGTTCGTGCCATGGGTGAAGGCGACGAAGCCTCCCGAGACGAGCTGCGCTCGCCGGAAGTACCGATTCACCTTCGAAGGAGCGCGACGCGCGATCAGCCACGTGATGAGAAAGATGAGAAGAAACGCGATCACGACGCCGGCGAATGGGGCAACGAGCGAAGGGATGAGCACTTTCTCCCTGATTCCTCCCCACTTCACGACGTCCCAGCCGGATGCGAAGACGGCTGACCCGAGCATTCCGCCGATCAACGCGTGGCTCGAGCTCGACGGCAGCCCGAAGAACCATGTCACCAGGTTCCAGGTGATTGCCCCGACGAGGCCCGCGAGGATGATGTCCAGCGTGATCGCGTTCTGGTCGACGATCCCGTTCGCGATCGTCGCGGCCACCTCGAACGAGACGAATGCGCCCGCGAAGTTGAGCACTGCAGCCATCGCGACTGCCGCCCGCGGGCTCAGCGCGCGCGTCGAGACGCTGGTGGCAATCGAGTTGGCCGTGTCGTGGAAGCCATTCGTGAAGTCGAAGAAGAGCGCAACTCCGACGACGGCGACGAGCGTTGCGTCCACGAGGGTCTAGGCGTTCTTGACGACGATGTTTGCGATGACGTTCGCGGCGGTCTCGCACGCGTCGAGCGCTTTCTCGAGCCCTTCGTAGATGTCCTTCCAGCGGATGACGATCAGCGGGTCGATCCGCTCGTCGCGAAAGAGCGACCCGAGCGCGTCGCGCAGGATCTGGTCGCCCTCGTCCTCGAGCCGCTTGAGCTCGACGAGTGCCTCCTGGACTCCGCGCATGCCCTTGAGGTTCTCGCACGCGAGCGCGAGCTGCTCGCAAGCGCGAACGATGACTGCGCACTGCTCGACCGCGTGCCGGGTCGGCATCTCGACGCCGTACAACCCGAGACGATCGGACGCCTCTTCCAGGTAGTCGACGACATCGTCGATCTCGGTTGCCAGCAGGAAGATGTCCTCCCGGTCGAAGGGAGTGATGTACTGGGTATTGAGCAGCGTGATGAGCTCGCGCGTGATCGCATCGCCGTTTGTTTCCTCGGCCTTAACCTGCTCTTGCGCGACCCCGGAGTTCGGATGCTCGCGGAAGCGTCGCTCCACGAGCCGAGCCGTCTCGAGCGAGTTCGCCCCTGCGCGGGCGAACAGCGTGAAGAACTCTTCCGTCCGGGGCGTAAGGGCGATGCGCACGGGCGCGCGGGACGTTAACCGAATGGACTCATTCGGCGCGTCGCGCGCCTCCTTCCCGGTGTCCGCGACACCTCCGCGTGCCTCGCCGAGTCAGGCGAGCGCGTCGAGGATGAGCGCCTGGAAGTGCGCGACGAGCTGCTCGGACTGCGGCATGAGCCGGCCCTCGTCGAGCAACCCGGACCGAACTCCCGCCTGGACCCGCTCCACGAGGACGCGATCCTCCGCGCCGACCTGAGCGTCGAAGGAGATCATCTCCTCGATCCAGCTCTCCTCGGCGTCGGGCGCGACGAAGTAGTCGAGGAAGCGGTAGGTGCGCTCGGGCGCGAGCGGCACGATCGGGCCGATTGAGAAGTTCGGCCGCCCGGGCATGACGTTGACGACGGTTCCCGGAAAGAGGAGGTGAAACTGCCCGCGCTCGACCTCGCCGGTGAGGTCGTAACCGCTGCGCGGCTCCGGCCGGGGCGGGCTCACCTGGGTCATCCGCAAGCTGCCCGTCTCGAGCAGATACGCGTCCGGGGAGACGTCCATGGCCGCCGAAAAGCCCGGATGCGCGACCGCGCAGTGATAGCACTCGAGGAAGTTCTCCGCGCATATCTTCCAGTTCGCCTCGTATTCGGATTCAGCGCGCGAGAGAAACCGCAGTGCGTTCACGTCTACCCCTGCGGCCTCGATGCGTTCGGGCACGTCCTCCAGGGCCTCCGCGAGCGGTGAGGCATCCGGATCAGGGTTGACGAAGACGAACGGCCCCCATGTCTCCACCTGGAGCTGGACGAGCCCGAGCTCGTCTGCATCGAATCCGCCTTCGCGCTCGGAGCGCGGTGCCTTCAAGAGCCGACCGTCGAGGCCGTACGTCCACGCGTGATACGGGCACTGGAGCGTCTCGCGCTTCCCGGAGCCCCTGCAGACGATCGAGCCGCGATGCCGGCAGACATTGAGAAAAGCGCGGAGCTCGCCCTCACGGTCGCGAACCAGCATGACGGGGATGTCGCCCGCGCGCGACGTGTGGAACGTCGCCGGCTCGGGGATCTCGTCCGTGCGCGCGACGTACTGCCAGTAGCGACGGAAGATCCGCTCTTGCTCGAGCTGGAAGACGGCCTGATCGACGTACCAGCTCCACGGAAGCGTGCGGGTTTCGGTGATGCTCACGACGAGTCGAACGCTACAAGACCGGTCAGGCGGCTCGGCGAGAGGCCTCCACGTCGAAGCGAGCGAGGTAGACCGGGCGCCGGGAACGAAGGTACTTGACGACGGCCGACTCGAGCCGGTCGCAGGGAATGAGCGTCTTCCAGCCGCCCAGATGCTCGACGCGGTGAAAGTCGCCTGTCGCCACGCTCGCGCGACCTGAAGCGGCGACCCATGAGTAGAGCTGTGAGCGATTGAAGAGCTCGTAGCGATGGACGAGCGCGCCCAGCCCGTCAGGATCGGCGGCGAAACCCAATGTCGGATGCGACCGGGACGTCGCCCCGACGTCGTCGTCGGGATGTGCCCCGATGAGCGCCGCCCCGGCCGCGTCGGCCCGCTCGATCGCCGTCCGGAGCCCGTCGGTGAGGGAGACGTGCTCCCGGAGCCCGACGGCGACGGCGTGGGCCGAACGCCTGGGATCGAGATCGTTGTAGGTGAGCTCCAGACCGGGGATGAGGAGCAGCCCGTACTGCTCGAGAGCACGAGCCGCCTCACGTTCGATCTCCGTCAGGTAGTCGGTGTACGTCTCCGGACGCGGCGAGCGCGCGTGGTGACGACCGGGTCGTCCTCCCGATACGCGTGATCGGTGATGCTGAGGACGTCGAATCCCGTCGAGCCGTAGAGGTCGACCAGCTCACGGATCGACAGGTCGCCGTCGCTCCAGGTCGTGTGCGCATGGAGTTCCGCGAGAAGCGGCGAGAGCTTGCGGTGCATCTCGTTCAATGGTGACGGCTCTCTGCGGACCAGAAGGAGAAATGTGGTCGCTTTCCAGCGAGAAAGAAGTGATTGGGAAGACCGTGGTTCGGGTATTCTCGACGCCGATGGCGGGGGCTGGAGGGGGCACTCAGGGTGCGGCGGACGTCGCTGCGCTCGTGCAGGAGGTCGAAGATTCCATCGAGCCTCTCAGCTGCGATCACAACCTCGCCTGGTGGAACGTCAACACGGAGGCGACCGAGGAGAACGAGCGCCAACGGGCCGAGACGGCGCTTGCTTACTCGAACAGGCTCGCCGACGCCGAGCAGTTCGAGGCGATCGTGCGCGCACGAGAAAGCGGCGCGAACGGCCCGATCGGGCGCCGCCTCGACCTACTCCACGACCTCATGCTCCCGCACCAGGTGCCGGCCTCACTTCGCGAGCGGATCGTCGAGCTCGAGACCTCGGTCGAGGGGCGGTTCACGCGCCACCGCGGCGTCGTTCGTGGCGACGAGGTGGACGACATCGAGATCAAGCGGATCCTGCGCGAGAGCGATGACGTAGCAGAGCGCCGAGAGGCCTGGGAAGCGTCGAAGACGGTGGGCGCCGCGGTCGCCGACGACGTCCGCGAGCTCGCTCGTCTGCGCAACGAATCCGCGCGCGCGCTCGGACACCGGGATTGGTACGCCCTCTCCATCGCCGTCAGCGAGCTCGACGAGACGAAGCTCTTCGAAACGCTGGCGGCGTGCGACAAGGCGACGGCGAAGCCGTTCGCGCGCTGGAAGGCGACGCTCGACAGGCGCCTGGCGGAGCGCTTCGGTTGCGAGACGACGGAGCTTCGGCCATGGCACTACGCCGATCCCTTCTTCCAGGAGACGCCTCCGGATGGCGCGGTCGACCTCGACCCGTTGTTCCGCGAGCGCGACATCGTCGAGCTCGGCAAGCAGACCTTCGCCGGCATCGGGATCGACGTCGAGGACACGCTCGCGAGAAGCGATCTCTTCCCGCGCGCGGAAAAGTGCCAGCATGCCTTCTGCATGGACGTCGACCGCGCCGGTGACATCCGCGTATTGATGAACGTGACCGACAACCACGACTCGATGGACACGCTGCTCCACGAGCTCGGTCATGCCGTGTACAGCCTCGGGTTCGACGGCGCGCTTCCTTGGCTCCTGCGGGACACGCATCTCATTACGACCGAGGCGTCGGCGTTGCTCTTCGGCTCGCTTGCCGGACAACGCGACTGGCTCGTCCAGGTACTCGGGCTCGATTCCGCTGAAGCTGCCGCCCTCGCCGACAAGCTGCGGGCGACGCGCGCCGCCGAGCTCTTCGTCTTCACGCGCTGGGTACTTGTGATGACGGGCTTCGAGCGCGAGCTCTATGCAAATCCGGACGCCGACCTCGACGACGTCTGGTGGAAGCTCGTCTCACGCCATCAGCTCGTGACTCCACCTGACGGACGTCGAGCGCCGGACTGGGCGGCAAAGATCCACGTCGCCCTCGCACCGGTCTACTACCACACGTACCTCTACGGCTCGATCGTCGCGCTCCAGTTACAGGACGCGCTGCGGCGCGAGGCAGGCGGGATCGTCGGGACCCCCGCGGCGGGTCGAATACTCGAAGAGCGCCTCTACGCGCCGGGGCTGGCTGAGCGTTGGGACCGGCTCGTCATGCAGGCAACTGGCTCGCCCCTCTCGGTCGACTCGCTCGCCCGTGAAGTCTCAGCCAGCCACTGAGTGCTCCCCGGCGCAAATACGCCCATGCTTCGCGCGGCTGCGAACGCTTCGCATGCCGTCGTCCTCAGTCGCGCCAATATTCTCGAATATTGGCGCTCCCTGCGTCCTAGGCCTGCTCGGTTCTCGCCGGCGAATCACGACCGTATTTACGCCGGGATAGGCCCTAAGGAAATCGCCTCGGCGCCGGCCCGTCCGGGACCAGCCTGCCTAGACGACCGCGGTTGCGAGCGACGACGTCGTACGTGGATTCGAGCATTGCATCCGGCAACGCCTCGACTAGACGTGCCGCGCTGTCGAGGCCTATCGCGCGAAGCACTCCCCGCGCTCCACTCCCTCGGCCGGAGAGGGTGCCGTCGGGCTCGGCCAGCCGCCAGCTCGAGAAGCGCTCGGTCTCTGGAAGCGGCTCGAGCAATGGAGCTGCCTCCTCCGAGCTAAGGGGAAGCAGCGCGAGCCGGTCGCCGCGATCGAGACGAACGACGACGCGTGCGGCGAAGCGACAGAGCCGGCAGTTCGGGTCGTAGAGGAGGACGGGCCGTTGTACGCGGGTCACGAGGACGTGAACCGGTACTCGGCGGCGACGTCCGGCTCGAGAAAGGCCGCCGTCGGGCTGCCCGCCGG
>JACCVK010000340.1 GCA_013698195.1 Actinomycetota bacterium
GTTCACGCTGATCTGCCTGATGTCGTTCGCCTGGCGAACTGCCCCCTTCCCCGGCCAGAAGCGGCTCGGCGAGATGGTGGGCTGCTCGGATCGGACTATCCGTGAGTACCTGGCCGAGCTGAAGGACGCCGGGCTTCTTCGGGTCCAGCGGCGGGGAAGGGGTCGAACGAACGTCTACCGCATCGACCAGCGGGGTCTTGTTGCCAATGGAGCACCGGAAGATTCTTCCGCACCCTCTGTCGATGACCGGAAGCAGGGTTCCGTTCTAGACCGGAAGCAGGCTTCCGACAAAGAATACGAAGTGGAAGAAACAACCTTTCCGACGGATGCGGAAACTTCCGCACCGTCGAGCGCGGACAAGCCGCCGAAGGCGATCAAGATCGAAGACCGGAACCTCCCACTCGATGCGCTGATGGAGGTCTGCGGCGTCGAGGAAGGCTCACCGAGGGAACGCGAGGCGGTGGCCGCGCTCAACGGGAGCCCTCGGCGGAAGCTCGCGCATCGAGGGATCCGCGAGATGGTCTGGGGAACCGTGCTCACCGACGAGGGTCGAGAGACACTGGTCGAGGGGGTCGAGCCTGAGCGACGGGAGTTCGAGCATATCGTCGTCGCCGAGATCCGCTACCGCTCGAAGCTCTACCGCGACCGCTTCCCCGACGTCGAGATGACACCGGGCGCTCTCCAGAAGTGGTTTCTCGACCTCAAGTCGAAGCCGGGCTCGAGAGGCGGAGTGAACCGATCGGCTGAGCCGGTCGAGCCCCTGCCGCCTCCACCGGAGAATCGGCAGGAGGCCGCCAAGCGGATCCGCGAGATGACCGCGGCGATCGGTCGCTCCATCGGGAGCGACGGCTAAACTTCGGATCATGGACAGAGGCGAGCAACTCATATTCAGGGTCAGCTCCGAGCTGAAGGCAGCGATCGACGCCGACGCGCTCGAGAAGCAGACCAACAAGACCGTGCTCCTGAATCGGATCCTCTCGAAGAGGTACAGGATCCCCTACGAGCCGGGAGTCGCGTCGATCCGGCGCAAGACTCCGTTCGGTGGTGGACCGAAGGCGGCCGAGGACGCGGCGTGAGCAAGACGTTCCGCGCGAGCTTCGTCGACGATGCCGACCGCCAATGCGTCGGGAAGATCGCGTACCGCTCGAAGCCGATCGCCAAGCTCCGCATCCGGCAGCACCGCGGGAAGCACCCGCGAGACCGGATGCGGGTCTACCGCTGCCCACACTGCCAGGGCTTCCACATCGGCAAGCGACCTTCGTGAACAAGAACGACATCGCCGTGCTCGCCGCCCGTCTCGACGGGCCCGAGCTGGAGTTGATGAAGACGCTCCTGGGGAGCGATCAACCCCGCCAGGCGATCGTCCTGGCCGAGATCTTCACCTGCTTTCCGGAGGCGAAGCTCGACGACGACGGGTTCCGGGGAATCCCGCAACCCGAACCCGAGGAGGAGGAGGAGAGGACTGTGCCCGGACGCACATCGGTACACGACAAAGGGCGACGCCTGCTCACGGAGGGGCGGCTCCGCGTTACGCACGTCACGCCGGTACAGCGGCTCATCGTCGCCGAGTGCAAGGGCGACACCGGCGAGATCTACGCGCTCGGCTTCGACCCGGTCAAGCGCGAGTGGCGCTGTACGTGCAAAGAGTTGAAGGGGCGGTGCTCGCATCTCGTGGCGCTCCAGCTCGTCACTGCGCTCCAGGGATCCGAGGAGGCCGCCGCATGACGACAACGACTGAGCAGCTCAACTTCCTCGACCACTTCGAGGCGCTGCGATCCGCCGGGGCGATCGACGACCTCGGGCTCGACTTCGAGAAGCTCGAGGGGATGAGCTTCGACGAGTGGGAGTCGCTCGGGCGCTATCTCGGGCAGGGCAACTCCGCGTTCCGCTGGTCGATGGGTGATTGGCTTCTCTTCGGAGAGGGCTCCTACGGCGAGCGCCACTCGCAGGCGATGGACGTGACCGGGCTCCGGTTCCAGACGTTGAAGAACTATGCCTGGGTCGCCGGGGCGGTCAAGCGGTCCCGACGTCGGGACTCGGTCTCGTGGTCGCATCACGAGGCCATTGCCTCGTTGCCGCCGCGGGAGCAGCGCCGCTGGCTCGACAAGGCCGAGCGAGAGGAGATGACGGTCGAGACCCTGCGCGACTCACTCCGGGTCACGCGCTCCTCCGACTCGGACGATCCCGCCGAGCCCGAGCAACGGATCACCGTCTCCGCCGCCGCTCGGCAGGTGTGGATCACGTCGGCAAAGGTGGGCGAGATGTACCACGTCCCGGCCGACTCGATGCTGCGGCTTGCCCGCGCGATTGGAGAGAAGATCTGATGATGCAGCTCACGCTCGACGGGCGCGAGGTACAGCATCCCGCTCCGACGGGAGCCCGTCCGCCGCTGGGTCCTGCCCAGCGGGAGGTTCTTCGCAAGCTCGCGTTCGGATCGCTGACGACGACGCAGGCGGGTGTGATCGTCCACGACATCCGTCGCGAGCGAGGCCGCGGCTCCTGCGGGTTCGGCGCGAAGAACGGCCAGTCCGACTACTCCGGGCTCGGATGCTGCCGGTACGCCTCGACCGACGGCTCAGCGGTGATGAAGCGCCTCGCCGATCGCGGCTACCTCGAGAGGCACGGCGGACTGTGGTTCGCGAAGTCGGCATGAGCGATCAGCTCGAACTTAACCTGGGGTCGCCTCGGGTACTCGTACGCCGGTCGGATCCCTCGACGCCGCGCGAGGCGGCCTTCTCGCAGTCGCGTCGAGGGGCGCATCTGGGCCGCGTCCCGCTCGCATACGCGAGCGGGGAGGAGATAACCGACGTCGAGGCTGCGCATCGCAGCGGGCTCGACCGTATCGAGACGACAAGGCGAGCGTCTGAGCTGCGGAACGCCGTCCTGATCGAGCCTGTCCGACTCGAGGATGGGCAGCTCAAGACGGACGTTCTCCCGACGGGCCGACGTGGGATGGTCTGTCGAATCACGGCGTCTGGGCGGGAGGCGCTTCAGTCCTGAATCCCCGCGGCGATTCTCACTACGCCTGGAAGGGCGAAGACGCCCGCGACGAGTCAAAGCGATCGCGAGTTTCGGGACGTGTACCTCTCGGTCTCTGCGAGTGCGGCGCTCGGGCGACTGATCGCTACCGGCTCGACGGATCGCTTGACAACGAGGATCCCGAGAACATCGGTCAGATGTGCCGCCGTTGCCTGATGGAGTATGACGGTCGGCTGGAGGCTCTCATCGCGCAGTCGAGTCGTGCGGCGCTCTCGAAAGTCAGGAAAGGCGAGGAGCGCACCTGCTCCGTCTGCGGTGGCTTGTTCTACGTCAAGCCGTCCCACGGCGTGAAGCGGAAGTTCTGCTCGATCGCATGTAAGGCGAAGGCTCAGAGCGACTCGCCAAGGGAGCGTAAGCGCAAGCGGGCGGCACGGCACGTCCGCGGCTGGTCAGTGAAGGCGAAGGCCGAGGATTGCTGTCGCAACTGCGACTCGCGCGATCGTCTCCACCTGCACCACATCATTCCGCGCGGGCGCTGGAAGGCTGGACGCGCCGACCTTCGGAACGGCGTCGCTCTCTGTGAGAAGTGTCACATGGGCTGGCACCGTCGCGAGATCGAGATCCCAGCCTCGATCTTCACGGCAGAGGAGGTTGCCTTCGTCTCGTCCGCCGACATCGGTCAGGACGTTGCCTACTGGATTGAGCGCAACTATCCCACGGTCTCCTGACCTCCGCGATGGAGGATCCGCATCACCCGGCCGGGCTCACCGTGGACGACGCGCGTGACCTTCTGAATCGGAGTTTATCCGTCCGGGAACGGGCGTATGCTGACGCGAAGAAAGACCCCGACTGGATCCACCGCTACTACCCGAGGAGAAGCTGATGAACACGACCTCGCCCGTTCGCGACGCCGTCGCCGCGTTCTTCGCACTCATCGCCTTCGGGCTCGTCGTCATCGCTGTCGTGTGGATCGGCGGCCTGCTCTCCGCGATCCTCTACCGCGCGAGCACGGCGGGCTGGGACGTCGGGATGAGGATCTGGACGTGAGCGGCTACTCGGAGCTACGCGATCTCGGCGTCCGCTTCGTTTCTCCCGACGGGCCGATGCTGATCGCGAGTGCGCGAGAACCGCTCTTCCGCGCAAGCTGGACTTCAACGGTCGAGCTGCTCGCCGGTGAGCTGCGACATCTCGAGGCCGAGGGAATCGCGATCGAGCTGGATATGGAGGAGCGGATGTTCCGGCTCGACGGGCTGCCGCGCTCCGATGCGCGGGCACGATCGGACGGCGTCCGGCTCTCGTTCTCGTCCAAGTGGGGGCCGCTTCGCTACGAGACCGCGGAGTTCACCGGCCGCTGGGGTGAGCCCGGCTGGCAACAGAACGTCCGCGCGATCGCGCTCTCGATGGAAGCTCTGCGCGCGGTCGATCGCTACGGCGTCTCGAAGCGTGGCGAGCAGTACCGCGGCTGGAAGGCTCTCTCGACCGGCACTGATCCTGCGGACTCGATCGCCACGCCGGAGATCGCACGGCGGTTCCTCGCCCGGTGGGGGCAGGGGATCAACGACACCGTCGAGGCGCAGCTCAACCGTGCGATCCGCGCGACGCATCCCGACACCGGCGGCGACTCGGACGAGTTTCGGAAGGTGATGCGAGCACGGGAGCTGGTCGCGTGAAGATCCCGCGCGACGTTCGCTGGAATGGTCCCGAAAGCCTCATCCCTCTGCTCGTGCCGGTCTCGAAGCTGAAGGTGTTTCCGGGCAATCCGCGCCGGGGCAACGTCGAGCGGATCGGGGAGTCGCTACTCCGCTTCGGCCAGATGCGGGTGATCCCGTACCAGTCTTCGACCGGCTACATCGTCGCCGGGAATCACACCTACCGCGGTGCGGTCGAGATCGCCGAGTGGACGCACATCGCCGCGCTCCCGGCCACCCTCTCGGACGAGGAGGCGCTGGCCTACGTCGTCGCCGACAACCGAACCGCCGACCTCGGGGACTACGACGATGGCGCGCTCTCTACCGTGCTCGAGCGGCTGCTCGATTCGGGGAAGATCGCGGGCACCGGCTACACCGCCGAGGAGATCGAGGTCGAGATGGCCCGAACCCGAGATCTCGCCGGGACGGATCTGCCATCAGCTCTCACCGGCTCGGACGAGGCCGATGCCGCTCGCCAGGCGTCTGCCGCCGCCGCGCCGCTGATGCGCGACGTGATCCTCGCCTTCGACGCCGAGCGCTACGTCGAGTTCTCGCAGTACGTCAAGATGGTCAAGCATGAGCGCCGTCTCAACGACGCGAGCGATGCCGTGTTCCAGTGTGTCCGAGACGCCGCCCTGGCAGGAAAGGACTGAGATGAGGGAGAGAATCCCGCCCACGTTGAAAGAGGTTCCGCCGGATCTAAAGCGCATGATGGAGACGGCGCAGTCGGTCGCCGCGCCGCCTGGCTCGCTTGGCTTCGAGATCCATCTGCGCTACTCCTGGAACCTCCTCGAGCCCGATTCGTTCGGCAGCTTTCTTCAACTCGGCGGCGTCGAGGGCATGAAGGTACTCGCCTTCTCGACGGCGGAGGGGAGAAACATCATGTTCCCGATGATCCCGGAAGATGCCCGACGATTTACGACCATGCTCCGCGAGGGATACGGGGAGGCTGGGGCATGAGCGCCGAGGTCTTCGCCGGGATGGAGGATCTCCAGGTGCTCCGTGGCGCGATCGAGCGCGGCAACCGGCTCGCATACATGAACGACAACTTCGCCGAGCGCGGCGTCTTCGATGCAGCGATGGCAGCTCTGGATCGTGCGGAGGAGCGCGACCGGCGCTACCGCGTGCTGCTCGGCGAGGTCGCTCCCGGAGGCTTCGCGGCCGAGCAGGGTCCGACGCAGGACGTGGTCGATCTCGTGACCGAGGCTCTCGACGTCGAGTGGGAGTTCGATGCGGCGAGCTGACGATCCCGTCGTCCGCCTCGTGGTCACCTTCTCCGACGGGGAGGTCTACGACAAGTCGTGGACGATGGCGCAATACGACGAGGCTCCGAGATTCCTGCACCCGAAGGTGGGAGGGGCTCCGCCGCCGTGGATCACGAACACGACCCGCGAGTGGGAGCATCCGAAGGCTCCGGTCACGGTCACCGGCGACGTCGTCGTGGGGAAAGAGTCCGAGGCTCGAGAGGAGCTGAAGCTCGATGCATAGCCGGGCGATGCTCTACTGGGCGATGCGCGACGCTCACGATTCGATGTTCGAGACCGTCTCCGTGAAGCGGCGTACGTGGCGCACGCTCTGGCTCGTCAAGCGGACGTTCCGCGTCCGACGACTCAAGCCAATGCTCCGCATCGCGCTCTCGACGGAGACCTATGCGTCGCCGCCGGAGCCAGATCCGGCGCTCGCGAAGCGGCTGACGACGGACGGGACGCAGATCCTCGATGCCTAGCTCGGGAGCCCGATCCGGCACGAAGCCGTCTCGCGCTGGCCGCGGCGCGGGCACCGGCAAGATCGACGAGGTCACCCTCAAGTGCGGGCACAAGGCCGACTCCGACCCCGTGATCGTCTTCCCGGCTCGGGCCCGCCGCTACTGGTGTGAGGAATGTCGAAGCCTCGTGCGAGGCTGAAGCGATGGGAGATGATCGTGATCTCCGTCGGCTGGACGCTCGCCGCGATCGTGCTCTTCTGGGCCGGTCACTGGCACGGGCAGATCACCCGCTACGACGAGTGCGATCCGTACCCGCTCCCGACTCGCGTCGTGTAT
The DNA here is from genome assembly GCA_013698195.1 of Actinomycetota bacterium. Lineage (GTDB taxonomy): Bacteria > Actinomycetota > Thermoleophilia > Gaiellales > Gaiellaceae > GMQP-bins7. The sequence goes on from JACCVK010000340.1 coordinate 6,709, forward strand.
CTCTGCGTCGAAGGGGAGCCCTCCGACCGTCCGCTGAAAGGTGACCCCGCATGAGCGTTTCCCTCTTCGTACAGTCCCTCGCTGACTTCGGTCCCGACCGGGCGGGAGACCTCGACGCGCGCATCCGAGCTGCCGGTCACGGCGGGATCGACGCCGTGTACGTGCTCGCCTGGCCGGACTACGACCCGGCGACCGCGCAGCATCTCGCTCCGCAGGACAACCGCGACCGCTGGGACGACTGGGGCTCGAGATCGGGGCTCCCGCTCTGGGCGTGGATCGTCTGCTCTCCCGACCAGGACGCCGATGCGACTGCGATCCGCGCGCTCGACATCCAACTGCGCCCGGCGGGCTGGAAGCTCAACATCGAGACCCCTCTTCAGAACGTCCCGCTGACCATTCTCATCGAGGCAGCCGTGGCGACCGATCTCCCGGTCTCCGCCTCGCTCGCAGGTTTCTCCGCTTCCGGTGTCTGGTACGACTACCGCGGTCTCGACAACGCCGACGTCGAGGTCGACTGGCAGGCGTACTTCGACTCGGGCGAGGGGCCGAACCCTGCGACCGCGGTAAGCGAGCTGTACGCGCCGAGCTTCGTCATCGCCGGATGGCAGTACCGTCACCGACTGGGGAAGGTCTACGGATGGGGCAGGGTCAACCGCGTCGAGTCCCGCCTCGTCGCACGCTACGACTCGTTCAAGCGTCCCGGAGAGATCGACGGATCCTTCGCCGTCAGCGAGCGCGAGTGGGGCTGGAACGTCGTCTCGAGGACGCTCCGTCGCGACGGGAAGGACGTGGGGATGCTCATGGGGCGTGCTCGCTACAACCGGATCCGCGTCACGCTCGACGTCACTCGGACGGCGGCGGCGCGACTACCCGACGAGTGGATCCCGATCGCCGCCTCATCCCGGATTCGGGGCTCGGCCAAGCGGCCGGTCGCCGTCTACCTCGCAGAGACGACCTCGGACGACGTCATCGCGGCGATCGCGGAGGGGGCCAGCGCATGACTGACGTAGCTCCCGAGACGGACGTGGAGGCGCTGCTCGACCAGGCCAATTGGTACGTCCAATGTCTGAAAGACCGAATCGCAGGAAAGCCGGTGCGGGGATTGGCTGAAGCCGAGGCTGGATTTGACTCAGCACTCAACACCTTCCACTCCCTACTTCTCAAAGCTGAGGAGGAGCGGAATCGTTGGCGTGACATGGCGGACGATGAGGAAACGACCGCCGATGACTTCGAGCGTCGTCTGGAAGCCGCCGAGCAGGAGCGGGATCACTGGAAGTCCGAAGTTGCGGGTCTGGCTTCTGAGCAACGAGTAGCCGACTCCATCGAAGCGGAGAATGAGCAGCTGAGGGTTGTCGCGAATGGAGTGATCTGGCTCGATAACAACATCCACAACTATGGCTCCGATGCGTGGCGAGGCTACTTCAAGGCCGTCCTTCGAGATGCCCGCGCCGCCCTCACCCCCGAGGAAACCAAGGAAGCGGGGGAGGCGACGTGAGCGCGTTCGACGTGGTACGGGACGTGCTGAATACACCGCCGGAAGGCGAAGGCGCTGTCGTGCTCTCAGAAGACGAAGCGCTGGACGCGCTCGCCGCGCTGCACTCCATCGAAGCGGAGAATGAGCGGCTTCGGCAGGCGCTGCACGAAATCGTCACTCAAGCCGACACGGTTGACGCAGAGCAGCCATGGACTTGGATCGGCCCATGTATGAATGAGATCGCTCGCGCCGCCCTCGCCCGAATCCCCGAGAGCAAGGAGTCGTGATGGGCGGACATGAACCTTGGAGCTTCACGCTCGACTGGTGCGCCGCTACGAACGCCGAGGACGCCGAGGTCTTCTTCGCTGCGGTTGAGGAATGGGTGGAACGGCTGGGCGGCTTCGTTCAGATCGGCTCGATGCTTCGCATGGCTGACGAAGACGTGGTGGCTGATTCGCCGCTCGCCCGCGCTCTCACCCCCTTAGACGACGAATGCCGCTGCAAC
>JACCVK010000342.1 GCA_013698195.1 Actinomycetota bacterium
ACGTAGGAGCCGGGCATTGCCCGGCTCAACTGCCTGCCTAGCCCTACGTGCGCAGATAGAGCTCCAGCCCAGGGGCGAACGCGCGCAGCTCGCGCAGGGCGCGCGCTTCGAGCTGGCGAACGCGCTCGCGGGTGATGCCAAGGTTCGTGCCGACCTCTTCGAGCGTTCGAGGGCGCACGCCGTCGAGACCGAAACGCTCGACGACGACGCGCCGCTGGCGCGGCTGGAGCTTCCCGAGCGCTACCACGAGCTCGGAGGCCCGAGCACGCTCAGCCGTCAAGACGTCAGGTTGATCGGCGCTCTGGTCGGGGATGAGATCCGAGACCATGCTGTCTCCGTCACCGATCGGCGTGTCGAGGCTCACCGGATCCTGGACGAGGTCGAGTAGCTCCTGGACGCGCTCGGGTGTGACCCCGATCTCGATTGCGATCTCGTCGAGTGATGGGTCGCGATTGAGCTTCTGGCCGAGCAGCCGGCGAGCCTTCGTGACCTTGCGCACCTGATCCGCGACGTGCACCGGGAGCCGGATCGTCCTCCCCTGCTCCGCGAGGGCGCGCGAGATCGACTGCTTGATCCACCAGGTCGCGTACGTCGAGAGCTTGAAACCGAGCTTGTAGTCGAATTTCTCGACCGCGCGGATGAGGCCGAGGTTCCCCTCCTGGATCAGGTCGAGGAGCGGGACGTTAGCGCGTGTGTAGTTGCGCGTGATCGACATGACGAGCCGGAGATTCGACTCGATGAGCTTGCGTTTCGCCACCTCGTCTCCCTCATCCTTGAGACGCGCGAGCTCACGCTCCTCACCGGGAGTCAGCAGCCGCCCGTCGCCGATCTGGCGCACATAGAGCTTTAGCGGATCGTCGGCGTTGGGCCCTGCGAGATCCGGACGCTCACGGGAGGCCGCGTCCTCCGTGGTCGCGGGAGGGTCCGCCGCGTCTGCGGGGTCGAAGAGATGCTCGGCCGTATTGCCTTCCACGGCTGCATGTATCGGCGCGCTCTTCACCCCGCTTGAGGACCGAAGGCGAGACGGGGGATTCACTCGGAGCCAGGTAGGCAGCGCAACCTGCTGCAAACAGAGTCCTCACGTGCGTCGACTACTCTGAGCAGAGCGTTCGAAAGAGGAGTTGCGGCAAGCTTCATGTGCGGCATTGCGGGTTACAGCCTGAGTCGTGAGTCGACGGTCGAGCGGACGCTCGCCGCGCAGGCTCTGCTTGCCGGGATCTCGGAACGTGGCGCAGACGCGGTCGGGCTTGCGCATCGGACTGGAGACGGCACGGTCGCCGTGACAAAGCTCCGCGGCGGCGCCAGCGCCCTGCTCGACGAGATCTCGATCCCGCGAGAGGCAACCCAGGCGTTGCTGCACGTTCGCGATCATACGAAAGGCACGCCGGCGATCGAGCTCAACAACCACCCCATCCGGCATGGCCGGGTCGTCGGCGTCCACAACGGCGTCATCGAGAATGACGACACCGTTCTTGCCAGCCACGGAATCGAGCGCGCGGCACCGGAGATGACCGTCGACTCCGAGGCCATCTTCGCGCTCATGGAGCTTCGCGAGAACGACGGCCGCGCTCTCCGCGAGCTACGTGGGACGATGGCAACTGCCTGGTTCGACGAACGACGTCCTGAGAGCCTGTTTCTCGCACGCGGCATCTCTCGCCCACTCTGGGTGGGTCGCACGAGCACGGAGCTCTTCTTCGCGTCCACCCGGCGCGCCCTCGCGATCGTGGAGGCCGTGGTCAAGGTGCGGTTCGACACCCGCATGGTCAAGGAAGGGCGACAGCTCGAGGTCGTTGCGGGGAGAGTCACGCGCTCCCGCCGGTTCCGTCCGGATCGGAGCTACCGGGAGGAGATCGTCTCCCCGGTGCACTCTCCGCACGAGGCAGTCTCCTGCCTCGCGCACTTTGCGAAGATCGCGGCCTCGTCCGCGTAGCTTCGACCAAGGTTCCCTAATACGGATACACGCAGCCGAGCGGCTCGAGCAGCTCGTTCGCGCGGGTACGCGCGGCTTCAGCACTCCCGTCCTCGCCGGCCGCCTCCAGGGACAACGCGAGGTCGAGCGCGATGCACGCCGCATCGTAGTGACGGCCGAATGCACGGAGTTGCTCCTCGACGGACGCAAGGATACGCGCCGACTCCTCGGCCTTTCCGTCGATGCGTGCGAGCAGACCTCGCCCAGCATCGGAGACAACTCTCCCCGCTCCTCTCGACCAGCCGACGAAGGCCTCGGTGACCGTCTCCAGAGAGGTTCTGTCCTCCATCGCTGCCAGTGCTCGAACGAGTGGCAATGACGAGGCTGAATTCGAGAAGTTCGCCGCCGGCAGCCGGATCAGGCTCTCGACCAGCCGCCGGAGGTCGTCCACGTCGCCCGCGATGGCGGCGCGAGGCATCGCAACGCTGGCCATGGGAAGGATCCGCTGAGGCTCCCGACTCGCGAGGGCGCTCTCGCGA
>JACCVK010000361.1 GCA_013698195.1 Actinomycetota bacterium
GAGCGCTATCGCGAAGCTGACATCGTCGTCGACCAGCTGAACGCGGGCTGGTATGGGCTCTTCGCGATCGAGTGCATGGCGCTCGGAAAGCCGGTCGTCTCGTTCCTGCACGAGGCGGCGGTGCAGCGCACCGAGGACGCTGTTGGGGAGCGCGTCCCGATCGTGCGGGCGAGCAGCACGGATCTCCGGATCCGTCTCGAGCCGCTCGTCGCCTCGGCGGCAGAACGCCGCCGTATCGGTGCCGAGTCGCGCGCCTACGTCGAGCGCGTGCACGATCTGGAGCGCGTCGCCGACCGCCTGCTCCACCTCTACTCTCGGCTCTAGCAGTGGGGCCGATCGGCGCTCAACTCAAGCGGCTCGGAAAGCACTCCGCGATTTACGGCCTCGGCGGCCTCGTGTCGCGGATCATCGCAGTCCTTCTGCTGCCGCTGTACACGCGCTACCTCTCCCCGTCCGACTACGGGAAAGTGGAGACGCTCATCGCGCTCGCGACCGTCACCGGGGTCGTCCTGCGGATGGGCATTACCAGTGCGTTCTTCCGCTTCTACTTCGACTCGCCGGAGCCGGAGCAGCGGCGGCTCGTGCTCCGCACGTCGTTCTGGTTCACGATGTCGATGGCGACGCTCGGACTGGTCGCGGGAGTTGCGCTCTCCCCCGCGATCTCGGAGCTCCTCTTCGGAACCTCGAACGATGCCGAGCTCGTCGCCGCGTCCTTTGTCGGCCTCTGGTGCGGGATGAACTACGAGCAGCTCACCTCGCTCTTCCGCGTCGAGGAGCGCTCGACGGCCTTCGTGTCGGCGAGCCTCACCAACATCCTGATCACGATCGGGACGACGCTGCTGCTCGTCGTCGCGCTCGACGCCGGCCCGCTCGGCGTCATCGTCGGCAACTTCACGGGAACGCTCGTCGTCTATCTCGCACTCGTCGGCTACCGACGCGAGCAGCTCGGACTTCAATTCGATCGAGGCCTGCTGCGCGAGATGAACCGTTTCGGACTCCCGCTCGTCCCGACTGCACTCTTCCTCTGGACGACGAACTTCAGCGATCGTCTGTTCCTCGTGAAGCTCGCCGACACGGAAGAGGTCGGCCTCTATTCCGTCGGTGTCCGGATCGCGTCGGCGATGGTGCTCCTACTCACCGCTTTTCGCCTGGCCTGGCCCGCGTTTGCGTACTCGATCGAGGACGACCGCGAGGCGCGCCGCACGTACGCGTACGTCCTCACCTACCTCGTGCTCGTGACGACGTGGGTCGCAACCGGTCTGACCTTGCTGTCGCCCTGGATCGTCGACTGGCTGGCGGCACCTGCCTTCGAGAGCTCGTCCCGCGTCGTCGGGCCGCTCGCGTTTGCGGCGGTCGCGTTCGGCGGCTACATCGTCGTCGCGATCGGCGTCGGACGCGCCCGGCGTACGCAGTTCAACTGGGTGGTCACCGGTGCTGCCGCGGCCGTCAACATCGCGCTGAACCTCATCCTCATCCCGAGCTACGGGATGATGGGCGCCGCCGTCGCGACGGTCGCCGCCTACGCGACCATGTTCGCTGGAATGTCATGGTGGGCACAGCGGATCTACCGCGTCCCCTATCAGTGGCGCCGCGTGCTGACCGCGGCACTCGCCGGTGTCGCTCTGGCCGTCACAGGGAAGCTCGTCGAGGGCGGGCTGGCCGTGGCGCTCGCTTTCGCCGTCGCGTATCCGCTTGTGCTGCTCCCGCTCGGCTTCTATCTGCCCGCCGAGCGGAGGGCGATCGGCGCACGTCTACGGCTCGCCCGCCCGTGAAGACGAATCGTGCGTGGCGTATCCGACGCCTCGTCTGGCGCGTTCGCCGAAGTGGCCCGCGAATCGCCCGTCCGCTCTCGCGCGTGTTGCCCGATCCCGGGCCGCCCGAGAAGCCGATCCTCGTCGTGGGCTGCCCGCGCTCGGGCACCAGCCTTCTTCTGCAGGCGCTCCTCGCGAGCTCCGACGTTCGCTCCGTCCAGAGCGAGGGCCACATCCTCTGGGACGAGTTCCACCACCCTCGCG
>JACCVK010000366.1 GCA_013698195.1 Actinomycetota bacterium
CTCGACGACGAGTGCGACTGCGCCCCGCTCGATCGCCTCCCACGCGAGCTCGTGCCCGTCGACCTTCTCGCCCGAAACACAGAAGAACAGCGCGCCTGACGACACGCTTCGCGTGTCATACGCGAGGTCGCCGACCTCGACCGGCTGCCCTCCGGTCGCCTCGCCCCGCGCAACCTCGCTCGGGGCAAGGGCGCGGATCACGGCCTCGAGCATCACCGCTCGCGAAGGCTAGCCCACCGGCCTGCCGCCACCTGCTCGGTTCCGGCTTGGCTTGTCAGACGATCAGCAACGCGCGCGGCTCAGCGCTCGGGCGTCTCCGGCGCATCCGGCGGCACTTCGAGGTGCTGGAGGTTGAAGCGGGCGATCTCCTTGAAGGCAGGCGCTGCGACGTCGCCGCCGTAGTAGGACCCTCGCGGCTCGTCCACCATCACCATGACCACTAGCCGGGGCCTTGTCGCGGGTATCAGGCCGACGAACGACGCCACGTACCGCGAGGTCGAGTACGTCCCGTCGGGATCGATCTTCGCCGCGGTCCCGGTCTTTCCGGCGACGGTGTACCCGGGCACGGCCGCCTCGGTCCCCGTTCCCTCCAGCACGACGCCGCGCAGCAACGACAGCATCTGCTTCGACACAGCGCGGGAGAGAATGCGCTTGCCCCGCGAGTTCGCGACGTCCACTCCGTCGACGCGCTCGACGAGATACGGCTCGACGAGCCTGCCCCCATTCGCCACGGCAGCGTATGCACGTGCCATCTGGAGCGGCGTAACGGCAATGCCGTGCCCGATCGGGACGGTGCCGATTGTCGACCCCGACCAATCGGAAAGCGGAAGCGCGAATCCGGGCGACTCGCCCGGGAAGTCGATCCCCGTCGACCTCCCGAATCCGAAGCGATCGATCCACGACGCGAGGCGCCCTTCACCGAGCCTCTGCGCGACGGCGATGGTGCCGATGTTCGACGAGTACTCGACGACCTGGCGGACGCTGTAGGTCACCGTTCCCCGCGTGTGTGACTCGCGAATGACCCGATCCGCCACCTGGATCTTGGATGGGAGCCTGAACGACGTGCGAGGAGTGACCGAGCCCTCCTGCAGAGCCGCCGCAACGGTGACGAGCTTGAACGTCGACCCGGGCTCATAGGTGTCCGTGACGGCCCGGTTTCGGCGCCGATCGGCGCGCGTCGTCGGGAAGCGATTGGCGTTGTAGCCCGGGGCGACCGCCATCGCCAGAACCGCTCCAGTCTGCGGGTCCATGACGATCGCCGATGCGGCTCGCGCGCCGTAGCGACGCACGGTCTCCGTTAGCACGTCCTCGGCGTTCGCCTGGATCTGATGGTCGATCGTGAGCCGGACGTTCTTCCCTGGCGTCTCCCGGCGCGTGCTGACGACGTCCAGCGCGCGCCCTTGCGAGTCCTTCACGACAGTCTGGCTCCCCGGACGCCCGTAGAGCGCCTTGTCGAGCGATCGCTCGAGCCCTTCCAAGCCGCGGTTGTCCATGCCCGCGTAGCCGAGCACCGCCGAGGCGACCCGCTGCTGCGGGTACGTCCGCAGCTCCTCCGGATAGAACCCGAGCCCGGGCAGGTTCTGCTGCTCGAGCTTCGCGACGCGCAGCGGATCCGCCTTCCTCGCGAGATAGACGAAGCCTCTCGTCTTGTCCGTGACAAGCGGGTAGATCTTCTCCGGGTCGATCCGGAGCGCTCGCGATACGGCCAGCGTCACCTCGTTCGGCTTCGTTATCTGGCGTGGATTCGCGTACACGGTGATCGCCTGCTCACCGATCGCAAGCGGGTCTCCGTTCCGATCCAAGATCGTCCCGCGCGCTGCTGGGACGACAACCGTCTCCCGATGCTGCTGCACCGCTAGCGCCGCGTACTCGACGCCCATGACCGCCTGGAGCCAGAACGCCCGTGCCAACGTCGCGGCGAGGAGCAGCGCGAAGACAACCGCGAGAGCGACGATTCGCCGGTTCGCGGCTGCGACTCTCATCTCGTGCCGAGGGTCACGTACACCATCTCGTCGGGATCGGCCTGGACGAGGCCGAGCTCGTCGCGCGCGGCTCGTTCGATGCGAGCGGTTGCGGCGGCGCTCGAGATGCCCGCACTGATGCTCGCGATGTCCGCTCTGAGCTGCGTTCGCTCGCGCGACACACCGTCGAGCTCGAGGTTCACGCGGAGGACGGCGACGTTGACCGCGACGACGCCCGCGAGCAGCGTGCCGAAGAGCACGATCCAGAGAACACCGCCGGCAAGGAGCCTTGGCCGCGACTCCGTCTTCGCCGAGCGGCGAGTTGGCGCGCTACGGGTCCCGCCGATCCGCTCTCGTTGCGCGACCGACGACATCTACGCGTTGTCCATCTTGACCGCGACGCGAAGCCGGGCCGAAGCTGCGCGTGGGTTCAGCTCGACCTCATGCGCTGACGGCCGCACCGGTTTGGTGGTGAGCAGTCGAGCCTCCGGCTCGCGACCGCACACGCAGACGGGAAGCTCGGGCGGGCATGTGCACCCGCGCACACGATCGCGGAGAAACCGCTTGGCGATCCGGTCCTCCAGCGAGTGGAAGCTGATGACCGCGAGCCGCCCGCCGGGACGGAGCATCTCGAAGGCGGCCGGTAGCCCAGCTTCGAGCGACTCGAGCTCGTGGTTGACCTCGATCCTGAGCGCCTGGAAGACCCGCTTTGCAGGATGGCCCTCGCCGAAACGGGCCGGCGTAGGGATCGACGCGCGAACCACGTCGACGAGCTCACCCGTGCGCTCGATAGGAGCCTCTTTTCGCCTGCGCACGATGCCACGGGCGATCTGCCTCGCGTAGCGCTCTTCTCCGAACGACCTGAAGATCGTCGCGAGCTCGCGCTCGCTCCACGACGCGAGCACGTCCGCCGCGCTCGATTCGTCCGACGTGTCCATGCGCATGTCGAGCGGGGCGTCCGTCGCGTACGAGAAGCCGCGCTCGGGTCGGTCGACCTGCATGGACGAGAGGCCGAGATCGAGCAGCACGACATCAGCGCGAACACCGTTGGACGCAAGCTGGCGCAGGACTATGGCGTAGTCACCGCGCAGGAACCGGAGCTGGACGCCGCGCACCGACGCCTTCAGGCGATCGAAGTACGGACGCACCGTCGGATCGCGGTCGATCGCGACGAGCTTGCCGTCGCTCCGCAGGTCCTCCAGGAGCAGCCGTGAATGGCCTCCTGCCCCGAAAGTACCGTCGACCACTGTTTCCCCGGGTTGCACGGAGAGGAGCTCGAGCACCTCGTCCGCGAGAACGGGAACGTGATCAGCCGCGTTTGTCCGCAAGACGTTCGGCAACATCTCCCGCGCTCCCTTCGATCGCGTTCAGGTGGGCCGTCCACGCGGCCCGGTCCCAGATCTCGACGTGGTCGTGCACGCCCGCGACCACGACGTCCTTCTCGATGCCCGCGTGCTCGGCCAGGTGCTGAGGCAGGAGGACGCGACCCTGGGCGTCGAGCTCCGCGACCGCGGCTCCGGCGAATACGAATCGCTTCATCTCCCGCGCCTCACGGCTGAGCGAGTCCAGACCGGCGATCCTGGCCATGTTCTCGTGCCAGGTGTCGCTCGGGTAGACGTCGACGTTCCGCTCGATGCCCCGAGCGAGGACGAGGCCACCCGAAAGCGAATGCCTGAAACGAGCCGGCAACGTCAGCCGGTGCTTCTCGTCGATGGTGTGCTCGTGCTCGCCGTAGAACATGAGGGCTCGAATTCGGTGGGAGGTTTCTCCCCACAATGCCCCACATTACTCCACTTTCCTCCACCGCGCAACACTTTTCCCCATTCGGACCAGGACGTCGTCGCCGCGACGCATGGTGAGCGGGGTTCGCTCGTCAGGGGAGAGCGATGGCTTCGGCGTGCACGCCTCGGCCGCCGAGCGCTCCAGCACCACAGCGCGCAGCGAATGTGAGCGCGTCCGCCGTGTCGAGCTTGGCGCCGAGGGCGAACGCGAGACCGGCTGCGAAGCAGTCGCCGGCGCCATACGAGTCCACGACAGGCCTCGGACTCGACCCGCCCGCGAACGGCCCGCCCGGTTGGGCCCAGCCGCCGAGGGCGCCCGACGTCGTGACCACGAGGCGCGGTGCCGGGTCGAGGTCGCCGACTCGATAGCGCTCGGACTCGTCCTTCCCGCTACCCACGAGAGCGTCGAGCTCGACGGCACCTCGGCGCAGCGTCGCGAGCACGCGCGCCGTCGCTACGAGCACCTTCGCGCGTCGCGCGTTTCGGAGCGCGTCGACGTCCCCGGCGCAGAAGTAGACAGCGTCGCAACGCGCCAGCTCGTGCCAGGGAAGGGAGTCGTCGTGGCCGCGCGGGTTGAGGCGCAGCCCGATCGTCGTGATCGTCCGCTCGCCGGTCTCGTCCACGAACGTAAAACCGCGACGCTGCGGGACGTCGATGAACGATCCGTGCACCTCGATGCCTCGCTCCTCGAGCTCGGTCTTCGCGCGCCGACCGAGCTCGTCGTCACCGAACGCGGCGAAGAGGACGACCGACTCGGCCAGCTTTTCGAGCTGTACGGCGGCAACCGCCCCTCCCCCAGCCGCCTCCTGCCAGGTGTCCGCGGCATGCACGATCTCCCCGGGAGCGGGCACGTGCTCCACCGGCACGAACTCGATCCACTCGACATGGCCAACGACGGCAACTCTCATCCGTCGCATGCTCACAAATCGAGCGCGCGCGGCGTTGATAACGATGATGCACACGGTGGCGATCCCTCCCTTCGAGCTCTTCTACGAGGAGCACCGCGCGGAGGTCATGCGGCTGTTGCGGCGGCGGCTCGGCCGCGAACGCGCGGACGATGCGTTTCAGGAGACCTTTCTGCGCGCGCTCCAGGCCTATGCTCGCCTCGACCACGGTGAGCACCTCCGCGCGTGGGTGCTGACCATCGCGCGAAATGTCGCGATCGACGTCGTGCGCAGAACCCGCTCGACCGAGGAGGTCGTCGAGCCCGCCGGAGAAGACGGTCTGGCCGCCTATGACGACCTAGCACCCTTGACCGACGGCCTCCCTCCCAAGGAGCGGGCCGCCGTCGTGCTCCGCTACGGCTACGACCTTTCCTACGACCAGATCGCGCACGCACTCGGCTCGAGCGCCGATGCCGCCAGGCAGGCGACGTCGACCGGCGTGCGCAGGATCCGCACGAGGAGGATAGAGCAATGACCGTTTCACCCGATCTCGATCGCCGGTTTCGAGAGGCGGCCTCGAGCCTTGGTCTCGTCGACCTCGGCTACGACGTCATCGACTCGCCGGTAGGTCCGCTCTTCGTCGGCGTCTCGACCAAGGGACTCGCAGCGCTTTCCTTCCATCAGCAGGACGACTCGGATCTCGAGCGCCTGGCGTCATTCGCCGGGCCGCGGGTTCTCCGGTCGCCGCGAGCCGTCGACCAGGTGCGCCGCGAGCTCGACGAGTACTTCGCGCGGAGGCGACGGATCTTCGACCTGAGCCTCGATCTGCGTGGTCTGGCACCGTTCACGATCTCGGTCCTCGACGCCCTCGGGAAGGTTCCCTTCGGCGAGACCACGACGTACGGGGCTCTCGCCGCGCGCGTCGGCCGGCCGAGAGCCGCACGCGCGGTGGGCACGGTCATGAACAGGAACCGGATCCCGATCGTGCTCCCGTGCCACCGCGTCGTCGGGTCGACCGGTGCGCTGGTCGGCTACGGCGGAGGACTGGACCGGAAGGTCGCGCTCCTCGAGCTCGAAGGCGTTCTGCTCTGAGCACGATGGCTCATTCGAGGAGCCGGTAGCCGACTCCCCACACGTTCACGACGAAGTGATCTTCTGTCGCGACCCGGAGCTTCTTGCGTAGACGGGAGGCGTGCGACTCGAGCGTCCGCGTGCGGCCGAGTGCACGAAAGCCCCACACATCGCGGAGCAGCTC
>JACCVK010000007.1 GCA_013698195.1 Actinomycetota bacterium
CAAGACGGCGTCCGCACCAGCCTCGCGCGCGGTCCGAAGCTCCTCTTCTGTCGCGAAGAAGCCCTTCGCCAGAAGAGGCACGCCAGCAGCCCGCGCGGCTCGCAAATCGTCCCAGCTTCCGCCGAAGCGCTGGTCGACGAGGATCGATACGGCGGCTGCTCCGGCACGCTCGTACTCGACCGCGAGACGTCTGGGATCGGCGTCCGGCCGCAGGTCTCCGGCGGACGGCGAGCGGCGCTTGACCTCGGCAACCGCCGCGAGCCCGGGAGCGGCAAGCGCGTCTCTAAACCGCATGCGTGAACCGCGCGAGCTCGTCGAGACGGATCGCAGCGGCACCCGAGTCCACCGCCTGGCGCGCCAGCTCGAGGCCCTCGGCGAGGTCGGCCGCAAGACCGCCCGCGGCGATCGCACCCGCGGCGTTCAGCAGGATCGCGTCGCGGCGGCCGCCATCCTCCCCGGCAAAGACCTCCCGAATCGCGGCTGCATTGTCAGTCGCGCTCCCGCCGCGCAACTCGTTCGGATCGCAGCGCGCGATGCCGAGGTCGAGCGGGTCGATCGTCCGCTCCTCGATCGTTCCCTCGACGACCTCGCACACGAGGTTCGGCCCCGCGGGCGAGAGCTCGTCGATCCCGTTGGCTCCGTGCACGACGAACGCGCGTCTCGACCCGAGCCGAGCGAGGACCTCGGCGACGGTGCGAACGAGCTCCGGCGCGTAGACGCCGACGATCTGGGCGCGAGCCCCGGCCGGGTTCGTGAGCGGGCCGAGCACGTTGAACACGGTACGCGTCGCCAGCTCGCGACGCACCGGCGCGGCGTGCTTCATCGCAGGGTGATGTAGCGGAGCGAACATAAACCCGAACCCGAGCTCGTCGATCGACTGCCCGATCCGCTCCGGCGTCAGCTCGAGCTTGAACCCGAGCGCCTCGAGCACGTCGGCGGAGCCCGAGGCCGAGGAGACGGCGCGGTTTCCGTGCTTCGCAACGGCGGCACCCGCCGCGGCGGCGACGATCGCGGCCGCGGTCGAGATGTTGAGCGTGTGTGCGCCGTCACCGCCGGTTCCGGCCGTGTCCACGAGGTCTTCGCGAGCCGAGCGCACCGTGAGAGCGTGCTCTCGCATCGCCTCCGCGCAGCCCGCGATCTCGTCTGCGGTCTCGCCCTTGGCCCGGAGCGCGACGAGGAAGCCGCCGATCTGTGCCGGCGTCGCCCTGCCGCCCATGATCTCGTCCATCACCTCGCGTGCCCGCTCCCGTCCCAGGTCGTCACCGTCGAGGAGGTGTTGAATCGCTTGCTGGATCACGCTCAAAGTCTTGCGCACCGGACTAGGGCTCAGTCACGCAGCAAAGGGCTTGCGTTCGATCACAGACAGCGTTCGAGCGCGGCCATCAGGCGGTCGACGTCATCCTCATCGTTGTAGGGCCCGATCGAGACTCGGAGAAGTTGCCGCCCCTCCCACTCGTACACCGGCACCTCGACCCGGAACTCCGCGTACAGCCGCTTCCACAGCTCAACCGGGTCACCCGCAGGCAGCTCGACGGCACGCATGAACGGGGCAGGCTCGCCCGGGACGCGCGGGAAGCCGAGCTCGCCGAGTCGCCGCTCCGACTCGTCCGCGAGCGCGCGCTGACAGTCGGGCTGGAAGCTCGCGTGCACCTCGATCGCCTTCGGCACCGCGAGATACGCCGCCGGATCGCGCGTTCCGGCCCAGCCGTGTCGCTCGCCGAAGTCGGCGTCCTCGCGATAGCCCCAGCTCACGACGAGCGGCTCGATCCAGGCTTGGTGCTCGGGCCGAGCCCACAGGAACCCTGCTCCCTTCGGCGCGCCGAGCCACTTGTGGCAGTTCCCCGCGTAGACGTCCGCGCCGAGTGCCTCGAGATCCAGAGGAACCTGGCCCGGCGCGTGTGCGCCGTCCACGATCGAGAGCGCACCGGCCTCCCGCGCGGCCGCGCAGAGCTCCGCCACTGGCAGGAGCAGTGCCGTCGGAGACGTGATGTGCGAGCCGGAGATTGCCCGCGTGCGCGGCCCGATGCTCGCGACGATCTCGTCCGGCTCGCACATGACGAGGTTGGCGCCCACGAACTCCCATGTCTTCGTGATCGCGCCGTACTCGTGTCTCGTCGTAACGACCTCGTCGCCGGGCTCGAGCCGCAACGACCGGATAACTGCGTTGAGCCCGGAGGTTGCGTTCGGCACGAACACCAGGTCGTCGGCGCGCGCTCCGACGAAGCGGGCAAGTGCCGCGCGAGCCTCGAACAACCTGCCCGGCTGCTCGGGCGCACCCCAGAACCAGCGCGCGACCTGCCGCGTGAAGAAGTCCGTCGGCCCGCGCTCCAGCTCCAGCTGGAGTCGCTGATACTCCTCGAACACGAGACGCGCGCAGGCGCCGAAGCTGCCGTGATTCAGGTACGCGACCTCAGGGTCGAGCAGGAAGTCGCCGCCCATGCCCGGCTAGTGTCTCATGGTGCGCGGGATCCTCCGGACGTACTTCCCGCCGCTTCCGAGGTCGGTAACGACGCTGCAAGTCGGCGGGCTCGTCAACGCCTTCGGTAACGGCATCACGCTGCCGTTTCTCTTCATCTACCTGCACAACGTCCGCGGGATCAGCCTCGGCATCGTCGGGCTCATCGTCGGCCTGCACGCAGTCGTGAGCATCGTGGCGGGGCCGCTCTTCGGAATCCTCATCGACCGACTCGGCGGTCGGCGCCTGCTGGCCGCCGCGCTGGCGATCCTCGCCGCCGGCTACGCGCTCTACCCGCTCGTCGACACACCCTGGCAAGGCTTCCTCGTCGCTGCGATCACCGGGGTCGGCGTCGGCGGCTTCTGGCCGTCGCAGTCGACGCTGATCGCCGGCCTGACAGCACCCGCGCAGCGGCCGGCCGCGTTCGCGATGCAGCGAGTCGTGATGAATCTCGGCATCGGCCTCGGCGCCCTCGCCGGCGGGCTCATCGCGACCACCGAGTCGCCGGGCTCGTTCACCGTGCTCTTCTTGCTCAACTCGCTGACATTTGTCGCCTATGGCGCGGTGATGCTCGCGCTCGTTCCGTCGCCGGAGCTCGCCGGCGGGCCGACGACCAGCGCCGAGCGCGCGGGCGCGTACCGGAACGTCCTTCGGCATCGCGCTTTCGTCGCGGTGATCGGCTTGAACGCGCTCTTCATCTTCGCCGGCTTCTCGGGCTTCGAGCTCCTGCCGGTGTACGCGAAGAACGAGGCCGCGGTCTCGGAGACGCAGATCGGGCTCGTCTTTCTCGTAAACACGATCGTCATCGTCCTGCTCCAGCTACCGATCGCCCGGCTCGCACAGGGCAGGCGCCGGATGCCGGCGCTCGGACTGCTCGGCCTGCTCTGGGCCGGCGCGTGGCTGATCGTGCCGATCGCCGGGTCGGAGACCGCGAGCACCGCGACGCTCCTCTTCATCGCGTCGATGACGATCTTCGCCGTGGGCGAGTGCCTTCACGGAGCCGTGCACGCGCCGCTCGTCTCCGATCTCGCCGACCCGCGCCTGCTCGGCCGCTACATGGCGCTGTCGGCGCTCTCCTGGCAGGTCGGGTTCGCGCTCGGGCCGGCGGTCGGAGGCTTCGTGCTCGACTACTCACCGAACGCAGTCTGGTTCGGCGCAGCGGCGTTCTGCGCGCTCGGCGGCATGCTCGCGTTCGCCGTCGAGGCCACGCTTCCCGAGCGCGCTCGCAGGACCCCCGCTGCCGTGGCGGCAAGCGCCTGAGCCTTCCCGTCCCGAGAGGCGTCGGCGGTACCATGGCGAACATGTTCCCGACCTTGGAAGACCCCCTCAGTCCCCATGCCGAGCCTGCCACGCATCCGGCGTTCCCGCACCCGCGGCGCGGGCGAGGTTGTCGCACGTCCGGCTCCGGTCGTCCACGAGGTCACCGCTAGCGGGCTGACGTGGGTCAACGTCGTCGCGCCCGACGTGGCGACGGCACAGATGCTCGCCGAGCGCTTCGGCTGGCATCCGCTCGACGTCGAGGACGTCGTCTCGAAGCGCCAGCGCCCGAAGGTCGACGACTACGAGGACGAGGGCTACCTCTTCGCGGTCCTCCACTTCCCCTTCTACGACAAGCAGATCCAGCGGCTGAACGCCGCCGAGCTCGACCTGTTCATCGGCCACGAATATGTGGTGACGATCCCGAACCGGGAGCTCCACCCCGTCACGCGGCTGTTCGTGCGCTGCGAGGAGGACGAGGCGTTCCGCGATCAGCTCTTCGCGCGCGGCTCGGGTCGACTGCTGTACGAGGTGCTGGACGATCTCTTCGACTACTGCTTCCCCATTCTCGACAAGATCGCGCACAAGCTCGACGTGATCGAAGACGAGGTGTTCGAGGGACGCTCGCACGAGGTCGTGCGCGACATCTCGAACGTGAAGCAGGAGATCATCTCCTACCGCAAGATCATCAAGCCCGAGCGCGCGACCCTGCGGGTGCTCGAGCGCCGGGTGGAGAACTTTCTTCCCGAGGAGCTCGAGCTCTACTTCGACGACATCGTCGACTCCGCGGAGCGGATCTGGGACTTGCTCGACAACTTCAAGGAGGTCGTCGAGGCGCTCGAGTCGACGAACGAGTCGGTCATCTCGCACAAGCAGAACGACGTCCTCCGAGTGCTGACGATCATCTCGACGACGATGCTGCCGCTGTTCGTGATCACCGGCATCTTCGGGATGAACGTCCTCTTCCCGGGCGAGGGGACCACCTGGATGTTCTGGGTCATCCTCGGCCTGATGCTGTCGGCCATTCTCGGGATGCTCGGGTTGTTGCGCTGGAAGCGTTGGCTCTGACCCAGAGGCCCCGCGGCGCTTGACGTTTGCTCCGGATTGCGTAACTGTTGTTACGAAGTTTCGGGGAAAGGGGCGCGAGTGCTGAAACGGGCAGCCCGAGAGCGGAGCAGACGCTCGCAGGTTTGCGTGCTGGCAGCCGCTGCGCTCGTCGTTCTCGCGGCTTCCGTGCCTGCAGCCGCCGAGATCGTCTGGCTCGGTGGATTCGAGACGGGAACCTTCTCGGAGTGGGACGCGGTGCAGGCGAAGCCCGGCGGAGCCGCCGTGGTCGAAGACCGTGTCAAAGACGGGCGCTACGCCGCCCGTTTCCAGGTCGGACCGGGCGACAATCCGCTGCGCTGCTCCTGCGGCGAGCGAGCGGAGCTCGTGAAACACACCGGCGAGCAGCCGGGAATGACATCGGTGTGGGCTTGGTCGGCGTACTTTCCCGCCGAGTTCGCCGTCCGCCCCGGACGCCGCGTCGTGTTCACGCAGTGGCACGACTATGGATCCGGTCATCCGGCTCCCGTCGTGATACGGGTCGTGAGCGTGAACGGCGAGGATCGGCTGGGGCTCGGAGTTCAGGGAGGACCGGTCGCGAATCCCGTCGTCCGCGACTGGACGTTCGGGCGCCTCGAGCGCGAGCGGTGGTACGACTTCGTCGCGAGGATCCGCTGGGCGTCCGATGCCACCGGTTCGGTGGAGCTCCTGATCGACGGCACTTGGGTCATCCCGCCAACGAGCATGCCCACCCTCTTTCGCGAGAACGGCGCGAAGGGCGTGTACCTCAAGCAGGGCGCCTACCGGGCGACGCCGTGGTCGCAAACCACGGTCGTATACATCGACGGCACACGCCGCGGCACCGATCTGGCCGACCTCTCCAACTCTCCCAACGGCTAGGCGCGCGCGCCTCGTCGGCGGCTAGCTCACGAGCGTGGGCAGGTTCGTCGGGCTTGCCGTGGTCGTCGCTCTCGCCGCGCTCCTGGCCGCAAGCCAGGCAGCAGCCGATGCCGCGTTCGAGGATCCCGCAGC
>JACCVK010000011.1 GCA_013698195.1 Actinomycetota bacterium
GCTCTACAGCGCCGCCGAGATGCGCGCTGCGGAGGAGCGCTACCCGGGCTACCCCGATTCCATCCCGGAGCTGATGGAGCGCGCCGGGGCGGCAGTCGCACGCGAGGCGGTGCGCACGTTCCCGGACGCCCGCCGCTTCGCCTGCGTGTGCGGGGGCGGCTCGAACGGCGGCGATGGACGAGTGACGGCGCGTGTGCTGCGCGAGGCTGGTCTCGACGCTGACGAGACAAGCGACGTGGAGGGTTACGACGTCGTCATCGATGCGCTGTTCGGCACCGGCTTCAGTGGCGACCCGCGGCCCGAAGCCGCTGCACAGATCGAGCGGATCAACGCGACGACGGCGCCGGTTGTGTCGATCGACATTCCTTCAGGCGTCGATGCGTCGACCGGGGAGATCGCAGGCGTGGCCGTCGAGGCCGATCTCACCGTCACGTTTCACGGTCTCAAGCTGGGCCTCGTCGTCGCTCCCGGCCGGCTCCACGCGGGGCGTATAACGGTGGTTGACATCGGGCTCGACCACGCGGAAACCGAGCACCGGCGAGCGACGCTGGCCCTTCGTGAGCTGGTGCCGCGCAGGTCGGCCGAGGATACGAAGTACGCCGCTGCAGTGGCGATAGTCGGAGGTGAGCCCGGAATGTCCGGCGCGGCGGTGCTCGCCGCGCTCGCAGCCTTTCGAGCCGATGCGGGCTACGTCGTCCTGGCCGTGCCGCGCGAGTCGCTCGCCGTCGTCGAAGGGCTGACACTCGAGCCGGTGAAGGTTGGCTGGGACGATGACGACGCGCTCGAGACGATCCTGAGAGCGGTCGAGCGCGCCCGCGCGGTCGCGATCGGGCCCGGCCTCGGACGAGGCGAGAGCCGTCAGGCGCTCGTCCGGGGGCTCCTCGAGCAACTCGTGGTCCCGGTGGTCGTCGATGCCGATGGCCTCGCTGGACTCCAGCCGGTGGAGCGCACGGGCGCCCTTGTGCTGACGCCACACAGCGGCGAGCTCGCGCGTCTGCTCGACAGGGAGTCGAGCTGGGTGGACGCGCATCGCCTCGAGGCGGCCCAAGCAACTGCGGAGCGCTTCGGCGCGGTCGTTCTTCTCAAGGGCCAGGACACGATTGTCGCGGCGCCCGGCACCGGGGCGATCGTCTCCGATCTCGGGCCGCCGTCGCTCGCCACCGCCGGTACGGGCGACGTGCTCACGGGTGTCGTTGCCTCGTTCCTCGCGAAGGGGGTCGAGGCTCAGCTCGCGGCGGCGACGGCGGCGGTCACGCACGCGCGCGCCGCCCAGCTCGTCCCGCACCAAGGCGGACTCATCGCCAGCGACCTGCTCGGAATGCTTCCGCTCGCGCTCGAAGACTGATCTCGCCCGGCGATCTCCAGGCGATGCCGGAGAATGACACCGTGGAGCCTCAACCCCCGCGCTCGCTCTTCACGCTCGACCTGAACGCCATCCGCCATAACGCGGAGACGCTTCGTCGTGCCGCTGCGGGCGCAGCGCTCTGGGCCGTCGTGAAGGCGGACGGATACGGGCACGGTGCGGTCGATGTCGCGCGGGCCGCGCTCGACGGAGGAGCGACGGCACTCTGCGTCGCAACGCTGGCCGAGGCGCTCGAGCTGCGGGCCGCGATTCCGGAGGCGCGAGTTGTCGTCATGGGCCCCGTGCCGGCAGACGGGGTGGTCACGGCGCGCGACGCAAAGCTCGAGGTCGTCACGGCCGACGGCTTCGTACCCGAGGGTGTCCCCGTCCACCTCAAGCTCGACACGGGGATGGGCCGCTGGGGCCTCTCCGAGCTGCCGTCACCGAGCCGCAACGTCGTGGGCGTCATGAGCCACCTCGCAGTATCCGAGTCGGACCCCGCGTTCACGCACACGCAGACCGAGCGCTTTCGCGAGGCGACCGACGGGCTCGAGGGCGTCGAGCGGCATCTCGCGAACAGCGCCGCGACGCTGCGCCATCCGCAAGCAGCGTTCGACGCGGTTCGCTGCGGGATCGCGCTGTACGGAATCTCGCCGTTCGGCACGAGCCAGGCCGCGGACGACCTCGAGCCGGCGCTTCGCTGGGAATCGCATCTGGCCCTGGTCAGGCTTCTCGAGCGCGGCGACAGCACCGGCTACGGGCGACGGTTCGTCGCCGAGCGGCCGACCTGGATCGGCATCGTTCCCGTCGGGTATGCGGACGGATTCCGGCGCGACCTCACCGGCACGGAGGTCCTCGTGGACGGAGAGCGGCGGAGGGTCGTCGGCACGATCTCGATGGACGCCCTCGCCGTCGAGCTCCGCGGCGAGCTTCCCAAGGGCACGCAGGTGACGCTGATCGGTGACGGCGTAGCGATCGAGGAGCACGCTCGCGTCGCGGGCACGATCGGCTACGAGATTGCGACGGGGCTCGATTCGCGCGCTCCGCGTGCCGAGCGGGTCGTGGTCGGATGACGGTGCACGACGAGCGCGTCGCGGAGCTACTCGAAGGAGAGGAGGCCTGGATCGTCGGAGGCGCGGTGCGCGATGGGGTTCTCGGAAAGCGTGTCCTCGATCTCGACGTCGCCTGCGCGAACCCGAAAGACGCAGCCCGACGGTTCGCCAACCGGTTCGGCGGTGCGTCGTTCCCGCTCTCGGAGCGGCACGGAGCCTGGCGCGTCGTCGCGGAGGGGTCGGACGAGACGATCGACTTCACGCCGCTGGTCGAGGGTATCGACGCCGATCTCGCGACCCGCGACTTCACGTTCAACGCGGTCGCAGTACCCGTCGCCGGACGCGAACCACGAGATCCGTACAACGGGCTAGGCGATCTGGAGGCGGGCATCGTCCGAGCTGTGTCCGACGAGATCTTCGTCGCCGACCCGCTGCGCCTACTCCGGGCGGCCCGGCTCGAGGACGAGCTCGGCTTTCGCATGGACGACCACACCGAGGCGCTCGCACGCACCTCTGCACACCTCGTCAGTCGAGCCGCGGGAGAGCGGATCCTGGGCGAGCTCCGCCGACTGTCGGCGTCCGGCTACAGGCGCGTCGACGAGCTCGGGTTGCTCGCGCCGCTCGGCGGTTCGCTCGACGCCCGAATCGACGCCGTGAACGACCCTGACTTCCGGCTCGTGGCGGTGTTCGGAAGCGAGCTCTCGGCGCTGCCGATCTCGCGAGAGCTAACGCGGTATGCGCGCACCCTCCTGCGAGCGAGCCGGCCTGATGCTTCCGTGCGCGGGATCCATCGCTTCCGGCGGCAGACCGAGCCATGGTCGCTGCACGCTCTCGCCTTCGTCGGCGCGGAGGAGCTGTCCGAGCTCGTCGAGGCAGCCCGCGCAGCCGAGCCGTCCGAGCCGCTCATCCGAGGCGACGAGCTCGAGCTTCCACCCGGGCCGGAGATCGGGCGTATCCTCGCCGCCATCGACGAGGAGCGGGCAGCCGGAACGATCTCGACGCCTGACGAGGCGCTCGCGCTCGCGCGACGGCTGGCGACCGGAGGCTCCTCGTGACCGTGGAGCTCCGGCTGGCGCTTCAGGAGCAGCGCGCAGCGGAGCTCTCCGAGCGTGTCAGCCGACTGCTCGGGCCTTTCTCCGGGTCCGAGCGCGCCCTCGACTCCGGCAGCGGCACGGGCGCGCTGGCCTTTGCGCTGGCAGCGCACGTCGGCGAGGTCGTTGCGGTCGACTTGCGTGCCGAGTACATGGAGGCGGGGCGCGAACGGGCGCCGGAGAACGTGCGCTTCGTCGAGGGAGACGCCATGGCCCTTCCGTTCGAATATGGCTCGTTCGACATCGCTGGTTCCCTGCGAGTGCTCCATCACGTCCGCCGGCCCGAGCTTGCGGTCTCGGAGCTCGCCCGCGTGACTCGCCCGGGTGGCCGGCTGCTCATCGTGGATCAGCTCGGTTCTGTCGACCCGCTCCGGAGCATGGAGCTCGACCGCTTCGAGCGACTGCGCGACCCCAGCCACACGCGGCTCCTCCCCGACGCGGATGTTCGGGGCTTCCTCGAGGCGAACGACCTCGTCCTCCTCACCTTCGAGGTCGTCCGCGAGCGTGTGGACCTCGAGCAGCGTCTCGAGCTCGCACAGGTGCCGGAAGAAGATCGTGTCCGCATCCGCGGCCTCGCCCCGGGCGCCTTCTACGACATCGAGCTCGGGTGGTACGTCGCCCGCAAATCAGGCCCTTAGCCGTCTCGGTCAGAAGCGAGCGTCGTCGCGGTAGCCGGATCCGCCGACGAAGCGGGAGAAGAGCCCTGGGAGCAGAGCCTGCGCGATCGAGACGAAGCGGTATGGGAACCACGGCACCGTGATCTCCCGCTTGTCCTTCTCGATCGCGTCCACGAGCCTGCGTGCAACGTCCTCGGGCTCGATGACGAACTTCTTCATGAGCCGGCTTTTGAGCACGGAGTGCTGCGGAAAGCCTTCGGTCTCGACGAAGCCCGGGAGGACCGTATGCACTTTGATCCCCGTGCCGCGCAGAAGCGCCGCGGCCGAGCGCGAGAGCGCGAGCTGGGCGTGCTTCGACGCCGCGTAGGCGCCTGCCGGCGCGAAGGCGACGGTACCCGCGACGGACACCAGGTTCGCGATGTGCGCACCGCCCGCGCCCGCAGCGGCCTCGAGTCCGGGATAGAACGCACGAGAGCACCAGACGCCGCCGAGCGTGTTCACGTCGATGACGCGCTCGATGAGCTCAGGCTCGATCTCGAGAAAGTTGCCTCGCGCCGGGATGCCGGCGTTGTTCACGAGCACGTGGATGGCCGGATGGCGCTCGAGGACTCGTGCGCCTACGGCCTCGACCTGCTCGCGATCGGCGACGTCGCAGAGCTCCCACTCGCCGCCGATCTCCGCGGCAATCACCTCCAGCCGGTCCTGCCGGCGCGCGAGGAGCACGCAGTGCCAGCCGCGGCGGGCGAGCTCACGTGCCGTCGCCTCCCCGATACCTGACGAAGCGCCGGTGATGACAGCGACCCGGCCGTTGCTCATCGACGCGTGACCCTATCCGTTTAGGCTGCCTCGGTGGCCGCCGGCACCGGAGACAGGTTCGAGGGGAAACAAGGGCTCGTGCTCGGGGTCGCCAACAAGCGCTCGATCGCGTGGGGGATCGCGAAGCGCCTTGCCGACGAGGGCGCCCAGCTCGCCTTCACGTTCCAGGGCGAACGGATCGAGAAGAACGTCAGGGAACTCGCCGACAGCATCTCGAGCCCGCTCGTCACCGAGTGCGACGTGCGCTCGGACGAGGACGTCGCCCGCGTCTTCTCCCAGGTCGCCGACGCATTCGGCGGAGGTCTCGACGTGGTCGTGCACTCGGTCGCGTTCGCTGCCGCGGAGGATCTCGAGGGCCGCTTCACGGACACGCCGCGCGACCGTTTCTGGCTCGCGCTCGACGTGAGCGCGTACTCGCTCGTTTCGTGCGCTCGTGCGGCGGAGCCGCTGATGGAGGCGCGCGGGGGAGGCTCGATAGTGACGATGACCTACCTCGGCGGCGAGCGCGCCGTCCCGCACTACAACGTCATGGGCGTCGCCAAGTCCGCACTCGATGCGTCGGTTCGCTACCTCGCCTGGGATCTTGGGCAGAAGAACATTCGCGTGAACGCGATCTCAGCCGGACCCGTCCGCACGCTCGCCGCCCGCTCGATCGCGGGCTTCACGACCATGGAGGCTCTCGTCGAGGAGCGTGCTCCGCTACATCGCCACATCGATGCCGACGACGTTGGTGCCGCCGCGGCCTATCTGCTCTCCGACGAGGCCCGGAACCTGACGGCGACGACGCTCTACGTCGACTCGGGCTATCACGCGATGGGTATGTAGGGCATGAGCGTTTCCGCGCGTGCTCAAGCGGGAATCTCCAGCCCATGAAGTGGCGATACGCCTTTCTCGGCTGGCTCACGTGGAAGATCGGGAAGCGCGCCGCCAAGCGGCGCTGACTGCCGACTCAGCAGAGGAGCGGGCTGTGACCGGGCCGGTCGAGAAGTTGCAGCCGTCCCCGCGTCTTCGCGTTCGCGAGTGGCCCGGCCTGCTCGTCGCAGCCGGCAAGGACGCGCTCGCGGACGAGCTCCCCATGCTTGCCTCGGCGCTCGCGTTCAGCGCGTTCCTCGCGATTCCAGCGACCCTGATTCTCGTCGTCGGTCTGTTCTCGCTCGTCGCCGAGCCTTCGGTCATCGGAGATCTCATGGAGAAGCTCGGCACCGTCGCCCCGGCGGAGGCAGTGACGCTCGTGGAGGACAGCTTGCTTCAGCTCGAGTCGCAGAGCTCCACGGGACTCGTCATGACGATCGTCGGCTTCTTGCTCGCGTTCTGGACGACCACCGGCGCGATGACCACGGTGATGACCGCGGTCAACCGCGCGTACGACCTCGACGACAAGCGCGGCTTTCCCAAGAAACGCCTCGTCGCCTTCGGACTGGTGCTCGTTGTCGGCGTAGCGCTCATGCTGCTCGCAGCGCTGCTGGTCTTCGGTCCGCACATCGAAGGCTGGGTCGGGGATGCGCTCGACGCCGAGAGCTGGGTCGGGTGGGTGTGGTGGACTGCGCAGTGGCCGATTCTCATCGGCGTGCTCTTCCTTGCCTTCTCGGCGGTCTTCGCCCTCGCGACCGACCACACGAATCGGAAGTGGCGGCTGCTGTCGCCGGGCGCCGCAGTCGCCGTCTTGCTGTGGCTCCTGGTCTCCGCCGCGTTCGCGTTCTACGCATCGGGCTTCGGGTCGTACAACAAGACCTGGGGATCGCTCTCGGCCGCGATCGTCATGCTCGTCTGGCTCTGGCTCTCGGGGCTCGCGCTGCTCTTTGGAGCCGAAGTCGACGCGGAGTGGGAGCGGCGCCGCGGAGCAGAGCGGGCTAGCCCGAGAAGTCCCGCGCCGCCTCGATGACCCCGTCGACGTCCGGGAGCTCCGATCCGAGCAACGCACCCCTGGATCGTCTCCGCGTCCTCGATCAGGAAGCACGAACGTGCGGCGACGTTCTGAATGCCGAAGAGCTCGAACGAGACGCCGAAGCCGCGCGTCGCCTCACCGTTCAAGTCGGAGAGCAGCGGGACGTCAATTCCGAGGGTGTTCACCGCTCATTACGGCGTCATGAGCGCGAGTTGCGGCAAGTACATCCGGTACGTGCTCTCGTCACGGGTCAGTAGTGGCACGCCTTCGATGGCGGCGTGTGCACCGATGTAGAAGTCCGGCAGCGGCGAGCGCCGCACTCCACCTGAGCGGCGATAGCGGACGAAGCACTTGCCGGCGAGAAACGCCGCAGCCCAGGGAAGAGGAAGGCGGGCGAAGACGTCGCGGGGGAGGGCGGTGTCGAGGTCTTCGATCCTGTCGAAGCCGATCGACACCTCGGCGTACACGATCGGGTTGATCGCCAGTCGCGTCGTGTCGGCCGCACGCGCGAGCGCAGCGCCCGACCGCTCCGCCCAGTCGCCGTCGTCAGTAAGGACGTCGAGGAGGATGTTCGCGTCGACGAGGACGAAGCGACTCACTCGCGAGTGAGTCGCATGATCTCATCGGTCGTGAGGTCCGTGGTGGAGGTTCCGCGAAGCCGCGCGACGAGTGACATTCCGCGACCGCCGGCATCGCTTCGCTTACGCACGAGCACGGCATCGTCGGTGACCTCGAACTCCACGATCGATCCGGGTTGGATGCCGAGTTCCTCCCGGATGTCGAGCGGGATCGTGATCTGCCCTTTCGTCGTGACCTTTCCAGCCATGTCAGAGTAGTACCGGTAAGACTCGTACAGAGTATGCGGATCCGCCACCGAGGTCAAGGTTGCGTCGGCCGATCACGGCGCGCAGCACCAGCCCACCACGTCGGGGAACGACTCCGAACGAAACTGGCGTGAGACCTTCGCGACGGCCCGGATGCTCCCACCGTCCGCGCGCACGAACACCCATTGATCGGCGGCCGGCCAGCCGACGAGCAGCCACCGGCCGTCGGGCGACCACGCGAGATCTCGGAACCGGCCGGTGCCGCGGAAGAGCACGCGCTGCCCAAGGAGAAGCTCGCTGACACCCTGCCGCGTTCGGATGACCGCTAGCTCGTGAGATCGAGGTCGGAAAGCTGCGTCGACGAGCCGCTCGGTGCGAATCGAGAGAGGGGTGGACGAGCGGGGCCCGAACAGCACGAGTGCTTTCCGTGTCAGAAGCAGGAGCCGCGTGCCATCGCTCGACCATTCGAGCTTTCGAGGCGCTCGAAAACGGCGCGACCAGCCCGGTCCAGGTGCGGTTGCCCACGGCCCGGATACGCGGCCAACCGTGTTGACGTACGTAAGCGTAAATTCCGGGCCAGGTCGCCAGACCGGAGCAACTCTCGCCGCCGGCCCGCCCGCGTCGACGTCGCCTGTTCCGTCGCCGGCGACGACGTGGACTCGGCTCGTGGTCAGGTAGGCGATGCGGGTGTTCGTGTCGCTGCCCGCCCACCGCGGGGCCCGAACGTCCCGCCGTGCGAGCGTCCAACGGATTTCTCCGTTCGGCTCGAGCGCAGCGAGCTCGTGCGCACGCGTTGCTACGAGGAAGCGGCCGAACGGCGACCAGCTCGCGTCCCGGTAGTCGCCGAGAAGTCGCTTCGAGCCGTCCTGCTGTACGACCCAGACACCCGCGTCCGAGGCGACGAGCGCCCGCCCTGGCGCGGGCAGCGAGAACAAGCCGGGTTGGGCGCGCTCGACACCGACGGCTTCGCGAATCTCGTCGAGCACGGCCCGCCCCGGCGGGCTCAGGGCGGCAGCCAGCAGTGCGAAGGCCGCGACCACAACCACCGCGAACCGCAGGCGATGGCGCTCCGGCGTGGCCGGCTCCCGTTCGGCGAAGGCTGTGCGTACGACCTCCCACGCCTGCTCGCGGGCGTCGTGCTCGCCAGCGATCTCGATGCTCTCGAGCTCGCGCTTCACAGCTCCTCCACCAACGAGTCGAGGCCGCGGCGAAGCCGTGAGTTGACCGTTCCACGCGGCAGGTCGAGCGCCTCGGCGATCTCGCCGGGCGTGAACTCGAGCAGGTGCCGCAGCACGATCACCGCTCGCTGCTCGGCCGGCAGCCGTCCGAGCGCGGCGAGGACGTCGTCCTGCGGCGCCGCCGACCGCTCTCCTGCTGGGAGCGAGTCGCTGAGCTCCACCTCTGCCCGGAGTCGCCGCGCACGCGTCCAGTCGATGGCGCGGTTGACGACGATGCGATGCAGCCACGGGCCGAACGGACGCCGCCGATCGAAGCGGTCGAGCGCGCGCAGAGCCGCGAGAAACGACTCCTGCGCGATGTCCTCGGCGGCTTGCGCATCGTGCGTGACGAGGTAGGCGGCTCGGTGGGCTCGCGGCCAGTGGATGCGAAACAGCGCCTCGAGATCCGAGGCCGATCCTCGCTGCGCGCCACGTAGGTGAGCGCGCTCGTCACGACCCGCACGCATCCCGTGCCCAGACTACGACGGAACCTGGCCAAGAGGTCCACAGCTCGATTACGTTCGGGGTGGCCGGATAGGTCCGTGGACCTCGTTCCGACTCCGGGGCGTACTGAGGGCATGGATCGACGACGGTTTCTCGCCGCAAGTGCCGCGGGCTCGCTCGCGCTCGCAAGCGACCCGCTCGCATTCGCCGCGCGACTTGGCGGCACTCCGATCGCATTCGTCACCGCAGACCTCGAGAGTCACGTCGTCGTTCTCGACCTCTCCTCGGCGAAGACGATCGCGCGCATCCGAACCGGACCGGGCCCCCGGAGCATCGAGACCGTTCTCGACATGGCGGTGGTTGCGCACACGGAGTACGGCGCCGTCTCCGTCCTGCGCGTTTCGCCCTACGGCGTCCGAGCGGAGCTCGATGACTTCGAAGCGCCGCGCTACACGTGCTCGCGTCCGCTGTCGAGCCTCTCCGTGCCTGCACTTGCGTACATCACCGACTCGGCGCGCGAGGAAGTGGTGACCTTCGACCTGGGCAGCAAGATTCTCCAG
>JACCVK010000027.1 GCA_013698195.1 Actinomycetota bacterium
GTGGACTGGCATGACACACGAGCACGCGTCCTAGACCCTCGACGCCGAGCTCGAGCGTTGACGGCCACGCCGCCACCAGCTCGCGCTCCTCGCGCGTCAAGCGGTCGCGGCACCAGCGAGCGCTGTCGCTTCGACCCTCGAGTACATCCCGCTCGCAGTTCCCCGACAGGAAGAGAACGCCGGCGTCACGCAGGAGCGCCATGCACTCCGCCTGCGACGGTCCCCAGAGCACGTCCCCGCCGGAAACGATTGCGTCGACGCGCTCCTCATCGACCTCGGCCAGCACCGCTTCGAGGGCCGGCAGGTTCCCATGGACGTCATAGAGCGCGGCAACGCGCACGGGACGAGGCTAGTCGATCGTCAGCGACTCCTTCACAACGCCCTGCGCTCGCTGCGACTCGAAGAACGCAGTGGTCTCGTCGGGATCGGGCGGCTCGAGCAGCCAGCTGACGAGCTGGTCGTTGGACGGCGCTCCGAGCTCGCGGATCGCGGCGGCCGCCGCATCGACGTCGTACTCGGTGTGACGGAGCTCGACGGATGGGCCGAGCAGCGCCCAGAACGCACCGCGCCGACCTTCGTACGGCAACCCGACGCTCCCCGCGTTCACGACCCGCAGCCCCGTCGCGAGCCGCCGATCGAACTGAACATGGGTGTGACCGCAGACCAGCAGAGCAGCATCGACCTCTCCGAGCAGCTCGACAACCTCCTCGTCGGGTGTGATGCGCGTGAAGATCGGCTCGTCCGCGCTCGGAATCGCATGACAGAAGTGCGTCCGGCCAAGCCCCTCGATATCCAGCTCGACGGTCAGCGGCCACTCCGCGACCGCCGCAAGCCGATCCTCACCGAGCCGTCGTCGCTCTGCGTTCCAGTCGCCGCCGTATTGGTCGCTGCCTTCGAGAACGATGCGATCCGCATTTCCGCGCACGAAGTGGACGTCTGGCAGGCTCGTCAACCGGTCGAGGACCTCGGTCGAGAACGGCCCGCCGATCACGTCGCCACCGCACACGATCGCGTCCACGCCGACATCCTCGACCTCGGCGAGAACTGCCTCCAGAGCAGAGAGGTTGCCGTGGATGTCGTTCAGGGCGGCGACCCGCACGCCCGTCACGCTAGCCGTGGACGAGTAACCGAGGCCCGGCGCAGACGACGTCGAGCGCGGGGCAGCCGGCGCAGGCCAGCTCGCTCGGCGTCGGACGAAAGTCACCTGCCCGAATCCGCGCGATCGCACGAGAAAGCTCGGCCTCGAGCTCTGGCGCGTCCGAAGCGGTGAACGTCGCGCTGACGAGATCATCCGGCCGCTCGAGGAACTGATACACGACCTCGGCCTCCTCGGCACCGCCGCGCAAGCAGGCGAGCGCGTAGACGAGCCGCTGGAGCCGGTACTCCGCCTCCACCAACTCAACCGGATCGGTGCCGTCGAGCGCGTTGGACTTGTAGTCGACAACCAACGCCCCTGCACCCGCGAGCCAGAGAACGTCGAGCCTTCCGTGCAGGAGCACGCCGTCGTGCTCGAAGGCAAAGGGCCGTTCCGGACGCGCACCCGGCAGCGTTGCCAGGCGCCGCGCCAACTCGGACTCGCAGTACGCGTCGACGAGCCCGGCAATGCGATCGAGCTCCGGCTGCGTCGCTGCCGGGTACCAGGAGAGGACAGCCTCGTCGAGATGCGCGCGCGGTGGCGCCTCCGGACGGTCGAGCGGGACAAGCTCGAGCAGACGATGAACCGCATCGCCGATCTCGTTCCCGGCGAGCGCAGGCGGCACGGTCTGCTCGCCCCCCTCGTCGGCCAGCTCCACGACATCCTCGTCCACGTCGACACGTGCGACGCGCACGGGTCGAAGCCCCGCGACACGCTCGGCGAAGTAGCGATACGAGCAGCGCTCGAAGAGCGCCAGCGCGCTGTACGAAAGCCGCCGAACGTCGTGCACAGGTGGCGCCGGAAACTCCCCGAGCGGCGACAGCGCGATGCCCGCGGGAGCCGCGCCGACCGGGAGGTCCCCGAAGAGCTCGAGCTGGCCCACCTCCGGCAACTCGACCTGCTCTTCGACCTGCGGTTCCCCTCCCGGCGCCACGAAGCGATCGACGCGAAGCAAGAAGCGCGCCTCGCCGCGATCGATCTCGACCGGGTCGTCCCGCGTCTCGCGCACGGCGTCCCCGGCGCCGAGTCGTTCGAGCACCCAGCCGATCGGCGTCTCGCGATCGGCGGCCCGGTCGAGGTCGACGGCGCCCGACACGATCAGGCGGTCGACAGCGCGGGTCATCGCGACGTAGTACAGGCGCAGACGTTCCTCACGCTCCTGAGCCCGTTCCGTCTCGCGCACCTCGTCGAAGTCGAAGACCGGACGGCGATCGCCGCGCGTCGGATGCACCATCCGGAACCCAAAGCGTCCGTCCGAGAGAGCAACGATCTCGTCACCGCCGCGAGGCCCTCCGGTGTCACGCCCCGCGTCCGCGACCACGACCACTTTGAACTCGAGTCCCTTGGCGCCGTGAATCGTCAGCAGGCGCACCGCATCCGCGCCCTCCTCCTCGGCGAGCGCCTCGAGCTGCTTCGCGCCGAGCGCCTCTTGATCCTGGACGAAACGGACGAAGGCGGCCAGGTCGGAGCCACGAACGGCTTCGTACTCACGGGCCAACCGCCCGAGCTTGCGCAGGTTCGCAAAGCGTCGAGTTCCGTCCCAGCGGGCGAGGATCGCGAGGTCGTAGTCATGCTCGGCGAGGATCCGCTCGCACAAACGCTCGAGACCGGCCCGCTCCGAGACGCGCACGAGCCGCTGGTACCGCTGGAAGAACGCGCGCAGGAGCTGCTCCTGGTCGACCGAGATGCCTTCTGGAAAGGCTCGCTCGAGTGCCGTGAAGAGCGGCCGTTTGGGAGCACCGCGACGGAGCAGCACGAGTGTGTCGTTCGAGACACCGACGAACGGCGACGCGAGCACCGTCGCAAGCGCGACGTCGTCGTAGCGGTTGTGCAGCAGGCGCAGGTACGCGAGCAGGTCGACAACCTGCTGCTGTCCGAAATAGCCGCGCCCGGTCGCACGATACGTTGGCAGGTCGAGTCGCCGAAGCTCCTCCTCGTAGATCTCGGCATCCGTCCCGGCCGCGAAGAGGACGACGATCTCGCCGGGAAGTGCTTCGCCGGCGTCAACGAGCTCGCGTACCCTCTTCGCGATCGCGCGCGCCTCGCCGCGCCGCCAGTGCTCGCCGGTGTCGCGGTAGCTCGTCTTGTCGGTGACGAGCAGCTCGACCGGGTGGCCGAAGACGGAATCCGCGAACTCGGCGGAGGCTGCGAGCGGCTGGAAGTCGTCCCCGAACGCGCCCGCAAACAGATGGTTGACCGCGGCGAGCACCTGCGGCCGCGAGCGGTAATTGCTCTGCAGTGTGAGGAGATGTGGGGATTCCTCGCGGCGCTGGCGGAAGACCTCGACATCCGCATGGCGGAAGCCGTAGATCGACTGAAACTCGTCGCCGACCGTGAAGACCTCGGTCGCATCCGGGTGCGAGACGAGGTCGATGAGCTCGCACTGGAGCTGGTTCGTGTCCTGGAACTCGTCCACCATGACGAGCCGGAAGCGAAGCTGGGTCGCGTCGCGCACGGCCTCGTCGTCCCGCAGCAGGTCGCGGGCCGCAAGCTGGAGATCCTCGAAGTCGACGACGGACTCCCGCCTCTTCGCGCCCGCGTATTCCTCGGCGAACCGCTCGAGCAACGCTTGGAGCAGAACACGGTCGGACGCGGCGAGCTCTTCGAGCGCCGCCTGCTCGAGGGCCTTGCGCGCGCTCTCGTACGA
>JACCVK010000034.1 GCA_013698195.1 Actinomycetota bacterium
GATTTTGGTCCTGCCCCCTCGCTGATCACAGGGGTGAGGCTCTCAGGCGGGTGGCCTAGCCGGCGACCACGAGCGCGTCGCGGCCGCTCTTCTTCGCCTGGAACAGGGCCTGATCCGCACGTGCGACGAGGCTCATGACGGACTCGTCGGCACTCCAGACGGCCAGGCCGACTGAACAGTCATATCGTCAGGTGTTCGCCTGCGGAGTCGCTCGAGAACCATCCTGGCCTCCTCCAACGAGCAGCCCGGAAGCGAGACTGAGAACTCGTCACCGCCGTAACGGCCAAGGTGTCGCTCTTGCGAAGTCCGGTCCGCCACGCCGCCGCGGACGCCTTCAACAGCCGGTCGCCTGCCTGGTGGCCGTGACGATCGTTGAACTCCCTGAAGCGGTCGATGTCGATGACGCCGACGCAGAGACGCGCGTCGCTGCGCGCGGCACGATCGACGGCCTCGCGGATGGTCTTGTCCCACGCGCGGCGGTTGGGCAGGCCGGTGAGCTCGTCTGTTCGGGCAAGCTCCTCCAGCCGAGCCAGCAAGGTCGGCGCGCTCGATCGCCGAGGCCGCTTCAGCCGCGAGCAGCATCACTGCCTGCGTCGGGCGCGCCTCCGCGTCCTCCACGCGGTGTGACCGTCCGACTGCGAGTACACCTTCGGGGACGTTGTCGCGCAGGATCGGCTCAAAGAGCGCGGACCATCCCGGCTTCCTGCACGCCTTCCTGCGGCAGCGTGTGGCTGCTGTTCGCATCGGCGACGAAGAAACGCTGTCCTGAGGCGAACGCGACGGCGCTACCTGAGGACACACCGTCCATCCGGAACCGGTCGTGGCCCGATTTCGCACCTACCCGTGCCGTGACGACGAGGTACCCCCTCCCGTCCGGCTCCACGATCGCGGCGCGATTGGCGCCAGAGACCTCGAGCGTCGCTTGACAGATGAGAGAACGCGTGTCGCCGGATGCAGTCAAGCCGCGCACCGCCTCGGCGATCGTGGTCATCGTCTGCTCGTGCTCGGCGATCGCTCTTGCCTGCTCACGAGCCTCGCGCATTTGCCGGCGCTTGCTGCGCATGATTGATTCGACGGCGAAGCCGACGACCAACGCTACGGCGGCCCAAAGGAGTGCTCGCCGCCACTCGCCCGCGCCGTAATGGCCATGGTCGATGAAGAGCGGCAGAACGAACACCGAGACGCCAGCGACGATTCCGATCGCGACCTCGAGGCGACCGAGGTTGAGCGCGATCCAGATTACGGGCAGGAGCGCGAGGGGCGCGTAGCCGGACACCGAGCCTTCGCTCGAGTGCCTCAGAAGCGCTACCACGATGAAGTAGGCGAGCGGAGGGAGGATGTACGTCCAGCGCGGCACGCGCGACCACGGCACCAGCACAGCCACCGCGGCGATCAGAAGTGTCAGCGAGGTGGCGATCCAGACGAGCGACCAATCCTGCGGCTGAGGCGGGAGCGCGGCTGTGAGCGGCGCGAGCAGTCCGACCACGGCGAACGGCAGGAACCGCCGGTGGATGTTGATCTCGAGAGGCTGAACCGTAATTCCACGCAGGTTGAATCGGACATCCGGCTACGCGACTCGAGCGGTGCCGCTGGTTGGATACCCTCGCGCACGCGCCCGGCAGCGCGCCCTGCACCCCCCTCGACCCAGCTTTCTAGACTTCGGCCATGGAAGCGCTGTACGAGCCGCAGGCCGTCGAGGAGAGCTGGCAGCGGACGTGGGAAGCGGAAGGGCTCTACTCGGCCGGAGCCGGTGCCCGGCGCGACGACACGTTCGTGATCTGCATCCCGCCGCCGAACGTCACGGGGGATCTGCACATGGGCCATGCCTTGAATGGCTCACTTCAGGACGTCCTCGTCCGCTGGCACCGGATGCGGGGCTACGACACCCTGTGGCAGCCGGGTTACGACCATGCGGGCATTGCGACGCAGAACGTCGTCGAGCAGGCGCTCGCGAGGGAGGGGCTCACGCGGCACGACCTCGGCCGATATGCCTTCGTCGAGCGCACCTGGGAATGGCTCGAGCAAACCGGGCGCACGATCATGGGCCAGTACCGCCGGCTCGGGGCTTCGCTCGACTACACCCGCGAGCGTTTCACGATGGACGAGGACTACGTCCGCGCGGTGATGACGTTCTTCGTGCGTCTGTGGGATCGCGGCTGGATCTACAGAGACCATCGCATCGTCAACTGGTGCCCCTTCCACGAGACGGCGATCTCCGACCTCGAGGTCGAGCACGTGGACACGGACGACACGCTGTTCACCATTCGCTATCCGTTCGCCGACGCAGATGGTGGCGACGGGATCTCGGTGGCCACCGTCAGACCGGCCACCATCCTCGCCGACGTCGCCGTCGCGGTGCACCCAGACGACGAGCGGTACCGGGGTGCGGTCGGCCGCGAGGTCGTCGTGCCCTACGTCGAGCGCCGGGTGCCGGTCATCGCAGACGAGCGAATCGACCCGGAGTTCGGAACGGGAGCGCTCAAGGTCACACCCGGCCACGATCCGCTCGACTTTGCGATCGGTCGTGACCACGGACTCGCCGAGCCGGTTGCGATCGGTGCAGATGGTCGCATGAATGCGGAGGCGAGCGATCTTGCCGGTCTCTCCCAGGAAGACGCGGCCGCTCGGGTCCTCGCCTGGGCCGAGGAGCGCGGGCTTATCGAGCAACGAGAGCCGTACCGTCACGCCGTGGGCACGTGTGCGCGCTGCCACTCGCGGATCGAGCCGATCGTCTCCTTGCAGTGGTGGTGCGCGATGCAAGAGCTTGGAGCGCCGGCGATTGCGACGCTTCGCGAGCGTCGCGTCGCCTACCGCCCGGAGTCGCAGCACCGGTTCGCGATCGACTCACTCGAGCAAGCCCCGGACTGGTGCATCTCGCGCCAGCTCTGGTGGGGCCACCAGCTTCCAATCTGGTACTGCCCGGACGGACATCTCACGGTGCAGGTCGATCCTCCGGCTGCATGCGCGGAGTGCGACTCGACGGAGCTCGTGCGCGATTCGGACGTCCTCGACACGTGGTTCTCGTCGGCGCTGTGGCCGTTCGCGACGCTCGGCTGGCCCGCTGAGACGCCCGAGCTCGACCGTTACTACCCGGGCGACGTCAGCTCGACCGCACGCGAGATCATCCGACTCTGGGAGAACAGGATGATCTTCTCCGGGCTCGAGCTCCTGGGAGAGGCGCCGTTCACCGACGTGATCATCCACTCGACGGTGCTGGCCCTCGACGGCCGGCGCATGTCCAAGAGTCTTGGCACAGGGATCGATCCGATGGAGCCGATTGCGGAGTACGGCGCCGACGCGACCCGCTACGGGCTGCTCAAGATCTCCTCGACGCAGGACGTGCGCTTCTCGTACGGCGCGATCGAGGAGGGGCGGAAGCTCGCGAACAAGCTCTGGAATGTGTCGCGGCTCATCCTCTCCAACGCGGGTGACGCGACGCCGGCTGCTCGGCCGCGGGAGCTCGAGGAGCGCTGGATCCTCGGGCGAATCGACGCCGTGCGCGCCGAGGTCGAGGAGAGCTGGCGCACGTACGACTTCGCCTCCTCGACCGACGCGCTCTACCACGTGACCTTCGACGACTTCTGCGACTGGTACGCGGAGGCGATCAAGCCGCGGTTGTACGAGGACGATTCCGACGCGGCAGCGACTGCGCTCGCCGCGCTCGAGCGCTTGCTCGCGCTGCTCCACCCGGTGATGCCCCACGTGACCGAGGAGATCTGGTCGCAACTCCCGGAGCGGAAGGCGCGGCTGATCGTCTCCCCGTGGCCCGCCCCGGACACCCGTTTCGCCGACGACGCGGGAGCACTCGCACGCGTCCAGGAAGCGGCGCAGATCTTCCGTCGTAGCGGCGTCCAGATCGAGCTCTTAGCGGATGACGAGCGACGCGTCTTTGCAGCCGTCGTGCGCCCCGAGCGCCAGCGCGTCGACGGTAACCGCGAAGCCGAGGTCGAGCGTCTGCGGGGCGAGGTCGCCCGCGCCGAAGGCATGCTCGCAAACGAGAGCTTCGTCTCCAACGCGCCCGAGCAAGTCGTCGACGCAGAGCGCGAGAAGCTCGAGCGCTATCGCCGCGAGCTTGCCGTTCTCGCCACCGGCGAGAATCGCTAGGCCCTCTGGGTGACGCCGAGCTCGGCGATTCCGGCCGACCTGCTGACGCCGCTCGGAGCGTATCTTCGCCTGCGCGGACGAGGGCGCGGCTCCTTTCTTCTCGAATCCGTCGAGCGCGGACGCCTGGGGCGCAGCTCGTTCGTCGGTTGCGGCACGGAGATCGTCGACGTCGCTTCTGCGAAAGCCCTCGGGAAGCCGGTCGTCGGTTACGTTGCCTACGACTACGCGGCGACGCTCGAGCCCACCGTTCGATTGCCCGAGGAGGGATCGTCCTTCCCCGAGAGCCGCTTCCTCGTGGCCGAGACGCTCGTCCGCTTCGACCACGGAGCCGGAGTCGCCGAGGTCGTCGCGGGTGACGAGGGCGAGCTCGCCCGAGCTTTCGAGGCGCCGCTCGAGAACGAAGGACGCGGCGCCCATGGAGTTGCCGGAGACCTGCGTCGCGTGCCGTCCCAGAGGCGCTACGAGGAGATCGTGCGCAGGTGCCAGGAGCACATCCGGGCGGGGGATGCGTACCAGATCGTGCCTTCGCAGCGTGCGGAGCGGGCGACCTCTGCGTCCCCGCTCGCCCTCTATCGCGCGTTGCGTCGCGTCAACCCGTCCCCCTACCTCTTCCTGCTCGAGCTCGGCGAGGTCGCGCTCATCGGCTCCTCTCCCGAGCGCCTGGTTGCGTGCGAGCACGGGCAGGCGAGCGTGTGCCCCATCGCGGGCACGACGAGCGCCGGTGAAGGTGACGCCGAGCGCCTGCTCGCGTCGGAGAAAGACCGGGCAGAGCACATCATGCTCGTCGATCTCGGGAGAAACGACCTCTCGAAGGTCTGTCGAGCGGGCACCGTGCGCGTGACGCGCTCGCTCGACGTCGAGCGCTTCTCGCATGTGAGCCATCTCGTGTCCGAGGTGATCGGTGAGCTGCGAGACGGCGTGACGCCATTCGACCTACTCCGCGCGTGCTTTCCCGCCGGCACGGTCACCGGCGCGCCGAAGATCCGCGCGATGCAGATCATCTCCGAGGTCGAGGGCTACCGCCGAGGTCCGTACGCCGGAGCGGTCGGGTATGTCTTGCCGGACAGCTCCATGGACACGTGTATCGCGCTACGTACGATCGTGCTGGCAGACGGCGTCGCGCGGATCCAGGCGGGTGCGGGCGTTGTGGCAGATTCGGATCCCACGGCCGAGCACGAGGAGTGTCTCGCCAAGCTTGCTGCACTCGAAGCAGCGATCGAGCTCGCGGAGAAGGAGTACGTGTGAAGCTTCTGCTGATCGACAACTACGACAGCTTCACCTGGAACATCGTCCACCTGTTCGAGGAGCTCGGTGCCGAGGTCGACGTCTACCGAAACGACGAGATCACGCTGAGCGAGGCGGCTGCGCTCTCCCCAGACCGGCTCGTGATCTCACCCGGCCCGGGTCGACCGGCCGACGCCGGTGTCTCGGTGGAGATGATCAAGCACCTCGGGCCGCACATCCCGACGCTCGGCGTCTGCCTGGGACATCAGGCGATCATCGAGGCGTACGGCGGCGAGATCGGGCAGGCGCGAGCGCTCTTGCACGGGAAGGCGAGTCGCGTGCGCCATGACGGGGAGGGCGTCTTCGCCGGTTTGCCCGAGGAGATCGAGGCCGGCCGCTACCACTCGCTTGCCGCGGCCCGGATTCCCGCTGAGCTGGTCGTGAGCGCGCGCACCGAGGACGGCGAGGTCATGGGCGTGCGACATCGAGAGTACTCGATCGAGGGCGTGCAGTTCCACCCCGAGAGCGTGCTCACGCCGGACGGGCTTCGGATCGCGCGCAACTTTCTCGGCTGACCGCCGCCCCTACTGCACGTGGCGCTTCGTCAGCTCGAGGAGGCTCGTGGAGAGCTCGCGGACGCCCTCTGCCGTCAGCGGGCCAGGGTTCGTCCGCACGAGCTCCTCGATGAGTGCTCGCTCGCGATTCGGATCGAGGAACGCGAAGCCGTGCTCCTCCTTGTAGCGCTTCAAGCGCGCGACGAGCTCGAGCCTCGCGTTCACGGCGGCGACGATGGTGCGGTCGACCTCGGATATCTCCTGGCGGAGCTCGCGAATCGTGGGATCGGGGCCGGAATCCGTCATCGCGCCTCATCCGCAGGGTACGAGCCGAAGACGCTGAGCCTCCGCGTTCGCATGCCGATCTCCGTCAGCGCCTCGCGTACGGCACCGTCGAGAGGATGGCCTTCGAGGACCGCATCGAAGCGGTAGCGCCACGGCGTCCTGGGAATCGGGCGGGAGACGAGCTGCACGAGGTCGATCTGGTGACGCGCAAAGGGCTCGATCGCAAGGTGCAGCGCGCCCGGCTCGTGATTGGTGACGAAGGAGAAGGCCGTGTGCCAGCGCCTGTCGTCGCGGTCGAGGCGCACGTGCGTCGCAATCGAGACGAAGCGCGTGTACGCCTCGTCGTGATCGCCCACCGATTCGTCGAGCACCTCGAGCCCGTGGAGCTTTGCGGCACGGTCGCTTGCGATCGCGGCCTCGGCGGGATCGCCATGCTCCGCCACGTGCGCTGCCGCGTCCGCGGTCGTCGCGGTCGCGACCACCGTTGCCCAGGGCATCGACGCGAGTAGCTGCCGGCACTGGTCGAGCGCGGCAGGATGCGAGTGGAGAACGCGGATCTCTTGGACCGGAATCTGCGCGATCCCGACGAGGCAGTGCCGAATCGGCAGCACCGTCTCGGCCGTGATCGCGAGCGACGAGTCGAACAGGAGGTCGTGCGTCTCCGCCACCGGTCCCGAGAGCGAGCTCTCGATCGGGAGAACGCCGAACTCGACCGAGCGCTCCGCGGCGGCTGCCGCAACGGCCGAGAAGCTCGGCAAGCCGAGCAGCTCGGCTCCCTCGGGGAAGAGCCGGTCACACGCCGCGGCGGAGTGCGCGCCGTCGCGACCGGGATACGCGACGCTGATGGTCATCGTGGCTGACAGCGTAGGAGTCACGCGTCCGCCGCACCAGCCGAGCCGGTCCGGGACGTCTATGAGTCGTCTCTACACTCATCGTCTATGGCCGTGGGCGAGCAAACCTGGGTTCCGTCGTCGTGGCGCGACCTCCCCGCGCGCCAGCAGCCCGAGTGGTCCGACGAGAACGCGCTGGCTGCAGCCCGCGAACGGCTTCGTGCGCTTCCGCCGCTCGTGTTTGCAGGCGAGGCGCGTGCACTCCAGACCGCGCTCGCGGAGGTCTGCGAGGGGCGAGCGTTCCTGCTCCAGGCAGGCGACTGCGTGGAGTCGTTCCACGAGGTCACGGCAGTCGCGATTCGCGAGAAGCTGAAGGTGCTCCTGCAGATGTCGGCGGTGCTGACCTACGGAGCAACGCTTCCCGTCGTCAAGGTCGGGCGGATCGCGGGTCAGTTTGCGAAGCCGCGCAGCGAGCCCGTCGAGGTCGTGGACGGTGTCGAGCTGCCGTCATTTCGCGGCCACGTCGTCCACTCGGAGGAGCCGACTCCCGCGGCGCGCATCGCCGATCCGGATCGGCTCGTGCAGGGCTACTACCACGCTGCCTCGACGCTCAATCTGCTCCGCGCCTTCACGAAGGGCGGCTACGCCGACCTGACGCTCGTCCACACGTGGAACCGCGAGTTCGTCGCCAGCTCACCCGCGGGCCAGCAGTACGAGGCGCTCGCCGACGAGATCGAGAAGGCACTCCGGTTCATGCAGGCGATCGGCATCGATCTCGCGACCGAGCGCACGCTCCACGAGATCGACGTGTGGACGAGCCACGAAGGTCTGCTGCTCGACTACGAGGAGCCGCTTACGCGTCAAGACTCGCTCACGGGTCAGTGGTACGACTGCTCTGCCCACCTGCTCTGGATCGGCGAGCGCACTCGCGATCTCGACGGCGCCCATGTCGCGTTCTTCTCCGGTGTCCACAACCCGATCGGGGTCAAGCTCGGGCCTGCCGCGACGCCCGCGGATGCCGTCGCGCTCGCCGAACGGCTCAATCCGGATCGGATACCGGGTCGCCTGACGTTCATCGCGCGGCTGGGAGCAGAGGAGGTGCGGGAGGCGCTACCCCCACTGCTCCGAGCTGTTCGCGAGGCCGAGATACCCGTCGTCTGGGTGTGCGACCCGATGCACGCGAACCTCGTGCGCACGCCCTCGGGCCGCAAGACGCGGCACTTCGACTCGATCATGGCCGAGCTCCAGGGCTTCTTCGCGGCACACCGAGAGGTGGGAACGTGGCCGGGCGGGATCCACATCGAGTTCACGGGCGAGGATGTGACGGAGTGTCTTGGCGGCTCCGAGGCGGTGAGCGAGGTGCAGCTCGATCACCGCTACGAGACGCTCTGCGACCCGCGGCTCAACGGCAGGCAGTCGCTCGACCTGGCGTTTCGCGTCGCGGATCTCATGCGCGCCGCGTGACGCACGAGCGGCGATGCGGCTAGCGATCGTCGGCACCGGGCTCATTGGCGCGTCTGTTGGTCTCGCAGCTCGACGCGCTGACGTGAGCGAGGTCGTCGGCTGGGACGAGGACGCGGATGCGCTGCGCGTCGCTGCCGAGCGTGGTGCTGTCGAGGCCGGCGGATCGCTCGCCGACACGCTCAGCAGCGCGGACATCGCCCTCGTCGCAGTGCCGGTCGCCGGCTTGCCCAGCGTCGTGGCCCACGTGCTCGACGTCGCCCCCTCAGGGTGCGTTGTTACCGACGTGGGCTCCACGAAGAGCTCGGTCTGCACGTCGTCCGGCGGAAATCCGCGTTTCGTGGGCGGCCACCCGATTTGCGGTGCCGAGACGCACGGTCCGGAACGCGCGCACGCCGAGCTGTTCGACGGGGCCACCTGGTTTCTGACGCCGCTCGCCTCGACCGATCCCGAGGCCTACCGCACGACGCACGGTCTTGTCACCGGGCTCGGTGCCCGTCCCCTCGCGATCGGGCCGGAGGCACACGATCGCCTGGTCGCCGTGACGAGCCATCTGCCGCATGCCCTCGCCAACATCCTGCTGAACCAGGCTGGGGCAGCGCGGTTCGACGGACACGACCCACTCTCCGCGGCGGGAGGATCGCTGCGCGACATGACTCGGATAGCGGGGGCGAACCCGCGTATCTGGGTCGACATCTTCCTCGAGAACCGGTCGGCGCTCAGCGCGTCGCTCGCCGAGCATCGCCGGCGGGTGGAGGAGCTCGAGACTGCGCTCGGTGAGGGCGATGCGGGATCCATTGCCCGCTGGATCGGCGAAGCGAGCGGCAATCGACGCCAGCTGCTCGAGTCTGCGTACGAGGACGCGGGCGCGTTGCAACGCCTGCGCGTGCACATCCCGGACCGCCCAGGCGTGCTCGCCGGGATCTTCCAAGCGTTGGG
Organism: Actinomycetota bacterium; assembly: GCA_013698195.1. Lineage (GTDB taxonomy): Bacteria > Actinomycetota > Thermoleophilia > Gaiellales > Gaiellaceae > GMQP-bins7. Next base: position 9,398 of record JACCVK010000034.1, read on the forward strand.
CGCGAATCGCATCAACGTCTCGGACTTCGACCTCGAGCACCTCTCGCCCGATCGGGGAGGCACCCTGACGATCTTCGTCACCGGCGAGGAGGACGCCGCGCGTGCCGCGGCCCTGCTCGAGGCGCAAGGCTACGGAGTCGTCGCGGCCCCGGTCGTCGGCGATTGAGGTCGTCGGCGAGTGAGCGCTAGAGCAAGGGTCAGAGCGTGGCGACCGCCCGCACTGCGGCATCCACCTCCGCCGGCGTGTTGACGATCCCCGGCCCGAGGCGCACGTAGCGTCGGGCATACGGCGTCACGCTCGCGACGATGCGGCGCGCAGCCAGGCGCTGCACGATCGCCGTGGGATCGAGACCGGCGACCTCGAAGCAGACGAGCCCGGCAGACATCGCCCCTAGCGGTGTTCGCAGGCGGACACTCTCGATCTCCGACAACCCGGCTTGGAGCCTGCGTGCGAGCATGCGCACTCTCGCTTCGATGCGCTTCCGCCCGATCGTCTCGTGGAAGCGGAACGCCGCCGTGAGCGCCCAGCGATGCTCGAATGAGTGAAAGCCGCCCGGCGTAAGCCGCGCTCCGTCGGGGATACCCGTGGGGAGGGTTCCCGAAAGCCAGGCTCCGTAGCTTGCCCCGTCGTCGAACGACGGAATCGTCGGCCGCATGAGCTTGCGCAACCTTTCGCCGGCCCACAGCACCCCCGTCCCGCGTGGTCCGTACAGCCACTTGTGACACCCGGAGGAGAACGCGTCGCAGCGCAGCTCGCGAGCCGTCGACGCAACGCTCCCGAAGCCGTGGACGCCGTCGACGCAGAGCAGGACGCGCTCCGGCAACGCCTCCGCGATCGCTCGGATCGGGAGCTTGACGCCCGTGCTCGAGTGCACCCAGGTGAGAGCCACGATGCGCGTGCGCTTGGAGATCCCGCGACGAAGGCGCGCGACGACCTCGTCGGCCGATGCCTGCCGCGGGTCGTCGTACAGGCGCACGCGGCGCACCCTCGCTCCGGATAGGCGTAGCGCTTCATGCGTCGCGTAGAAGTCGTGCTCGGTCGTCAGGACCTCGTCGCTCGGCTCGAGGTCGAGCCGAGCGTAGAGAAGGCCCAGGCCCATGGTCGTCGAGTCCGTGAGAGCCACCTCTTCGGCCGCGACGCCGAGGAAGCGGCCGGCCGCCGCGCGCGCCTCGCTCGTCAGCCGACCGCCGTTTACCTCGAGGTACTCGACAGCATCCCGATCGAGGCCGCCCCGGTGGCGCTCGATGGCTTCTCGCACCGCGCGAGGGTGCGCGGCGAGGAGAAAGGACGCGAGGTGGATGCGGTTCGGGTCGAGCGCAAACTGTGCCCGCACCGCGCTCCAGCGCCGGAGATCGGGTGCCGCTTCGCCGAGCTCGGGTCGACCGAGCATGACCGCGGCGGCAGCGGCGCCGGCACGGGCGACGAGGTCGCGGCGCGAGAGCTCAGCCACAGGCGCTCGATGATACGGCCGCACCTACGATTGCGGCGTGACCGCTATCGCTTGGCTCGACTCGCTCTCGCCGTGGCCCCACGAGTTCGGGCTCGAGCGGATGCGGGCACTGCTGACGGAGCTCGGGAATCCGCAAGACGCCTACCCGGCCGTGCACGTCGTGGGCACGAACGGGAAGTCGACGGCCGCGGTGACCATCGAGCAGCTCTTGCTTTCGGAAGGGCTGCGAGTCGGCACGATGATCTCTCCGCATGTCTCGAGCTGGAGCGAGCGGATCCGCGTCGACGGCTTGCAGGTCGACTTCGAGGCCGCGATTGCGCGAGTTCGAGAACATGCCGAACGCACCGGCGCGACTCAGTTCGAGATCGTCACTGCGGCGGCACTTGCCGCGTTCGCGGAGGCGCGTGTCGACGTCGCCGTCGTGGAGGCGGGCCTCGGCGGCCGGCTCGATGCGACGAATGTCCTCGACACGCGTGTCGTGGTGCTGACCAACGTGGCCCTGGAGCACACCGACGTTCTCGGCGACACGCTCGAGAAGATCGCCCGCGAGAAGCTCGCGGTCGCCTCGGAGGCACCGATCGTCGTCCTCCCGGACGCGACGTACGCGCGCCTTGTTGCGTCCAAGCAGGTCTTGATCGGTGGCGCGCGGGAAGCCGCCGAGACGTTCGTCGGCCATCGCATCGTCGCCGACCCGGACGTCACGCTTCCCGGCCGCTTCGAGCGTCGCGATTCCGAGATCCGGGACGGTGCGCACAATCCCGACGGCATGCGGTATCTCGTGAACCGGCTTCGTGGCGCTGAGCCACAAGGAGGCGAGCCCGACTACACAGCCGTCACCTCGATCCTCGCCGACAAAGACGCCGACCAGATGCTCGGCGAGCTCCGCCGCGTCGCCTCGCGGCTCGTCGCCACCAACTCGTCGTCTCCGCGAGCTCTACCCGCCGCCAGGCTCGCCCAGCTCGCACGGCTGCACTTCGAGCACGTCGAGGCTGTCGCCGATCCGGTCGCAGCGCTCGCTCGCGGTCACGAGCTCGGAGCGCCGGTGCTCGTCGCGGGCTCTCTCTACCTCCTCGGCGACCTCGCGCAGGCCGAGCAGGAAAGATGACGAAGGTGACCGAACGCCTCGGGGTGTTGGCTTTCGCGGCTCTCGTCGTCGCCGGGATCGTCGGCGGGGCCTTTGCGCTCGGCTATCTGGTGGGCAAGCTACTGCTGTGACGCACCTCGCGGCCTTCTACGACAACCCTGACTGGACGCTTGCCCGGAACGTCGGCATCTTCTTTCTCGCCATTCTCTGGTTCGCGACGGCGTTCTGGACGTTCAAGGATGCGCGACGGCGAATCGAGGAGCCATGGTTCATCGCCCTGGCCACGCTCATCGGGCTCGTCCCACCGTTCCTCGGGCCGGTCATCTACCTCTTCTTCCGCCCGCCGGAGTACCTCCAGGACGTGCTGGAGCGCGACCTCGAGATCAAGGCGATGGAGGAGCGGCTTGCTCAGCTCGACCAGCGCTGTCCGGTCTGCCGTGCCCGTGTCGAGCCGAGCTACCTCGTGTGCCCCGTCTGCACGACGAGGCTCAAGCAGTCGTGCGCGTCATGCGGTCAGCCGCTCGAGGCGCTGTGGCAGCTCTGCCCGTACTGCGCGGCGGTCGTGCCACCCGTCTTGCCCGTGCTCGAAGACGTGTCGGAGCCCATCAGACCGACTCGGAGCACCCGGGCGAACGAGTAGGCGCGGAAGCACTAACATCGCGCCCCGATGGCCCGTGAGACCACCCTCGTCCTCATCAAGCCCGACGGCATGCGCCGCGGTCTGGCCGGCGAGATCATCCTGCGTTTCGAGCGTCGCGGGCTCGAGCTTCGTGGCGCACGGCTGCTGAAGATCCCAAAGCAGATGGCCCGCGAGCACTACGCCGAGCACAAGGGCAAGCCGTTCTTCGGCTCGCTCGTAGACTTCATCACCTCCAGTCCGGTGCTCGCGCTCGCCGTCAGTGGAGAGTCCGCGATCTCGGTCGTGCGGACGATGATGGGCGCGACGCACCCGCTCGACTCGGCTCCGGGGACGATTCGCGGCGACTACGCGCTCGAGCTCTCCGAGAACATCGTGCACGGCTCGGACTCGAAGGCAAGCGCCCGCCGTGAGCTCGCGCTGTTCTTCCCGGATGGGCTTGTCTGACCCGTCGGATTACGTCGCCGAGAATCGCGGCCTCTGGACGCAGTCGAACGCGGAGTACACGGACCGGCACGCGGACCGCGCCTGGCGCGCGGAGGAGATCACCTGGGGCACGTTCGGCAACCGTGAGGCGGACATCGGCGTCCTCGGCGACGTAAGCGGCCTTGACGTCATCGACCTCGGTTGCGGAACCGGCTACTTCTCGGCCTGGCTGGCCCGACGCGGGGCGCGGCCGGTCGGGGTGGATGTGACGCCGGCCCAGCTCGATACGGCTCGTAGGCTCCAGCAAGAAACGGGAATCGCGTTTCCGCTCGTCGAAGCGAGCGCCGAGGATGTGCCGTTACCCGACGAGAGCTTCGACCTCGCGTTCTCGGAGTACGGCGCGAGCATCTGGTGCGACCCGTACCGGTGGATCCCCGAGGCCTGGCGCCTGCTCCGTCCGGGTGGCCGCCTCGTCTACCTCCGGTCCAGCGTCCTCATCATGCTCTGTGCGATCGCGGACGAAGAGGCGACATCGGAGACGTTGCAGCGGCCGTTGCGCGGGATGCACCGGATTGCGTGGCCCGATGGCGGTGTCGAGTTCCACCTCAGCCACGGCGACTGGTTTCACCTGTTTCGCGAGACCGGCTTCGAGGTCGAGAACTTCGTCGAGCTGTATGCACCCGAGGGCGCGGAGACGCACGAGTACTACTCCTACGTCACGCCCGAGTGGGCGCGGAAGTGGCCGGTCGAGGAGATATGGGCACTACGCAAGACCGGCTAGTCCTCGCTTCGACCTCCCCCCAGCGCCGCGCGATCCTGGAGCAGTTGGGCATCCCGTTCGAAGTGGTCGCGCCAAGCTACGTCGAGGACGACGATGCCCTTGTAACTGATCGTTACAAACCGGAGGAGATCGTCCGAGCACACGCCGAGGGCAAGGCGCGCTCCGTCCACACAACCGAATCGGTCACGCTCGGTGTGGACACGGCCGTCGTGCTCGATGGGCGAATCTACGGAAAGCCTGTGGACGGGGAGGACGCGGCGCGAATGCTCGCTGCACTGTCGGGACGAACCCACACCGTGATCTCCGGCCTCTGCCTGCTCGGCCCTGGTCTCGCGGCCGTCGAGCACGACCGCACCGATGTGACCTTTCGCGAGCTCGCGCCCGAGACGGTCGCCGCTTACCTCGAGAGCGGCGAGTGGGAAAGTCGCGCGGGTGCGTACGCGATTCAGGGACTCGGCGGCCGTCTCGTCATGAGCATCGAGGGCGACTACCTGAACGTCGTCGGTCTCCCGGGGGCACTCCTCGTGTCGCTCCTCGAGCGTCACGCGCCGAAAGTGCTGGAAAAGGCATAGGTAGACTCGGAGCCCTTCATGGCGTTCTTCAAGACCCTGACCGGCTTCGGCGGTCGCGACATGGCCGTCGACCTCGGCACCGCGAACACGCTCGTGTACGTCCGCGGGCGCGGAATCGTCCTCTCAGAGCCGTCCGTAGTCGCGATCGACCAGCGCACCGGAGAGGTGCACGCGGTCGGTGTCGAGGCGAAGCGGATGCTCGGACGCACGCCTGGCTCGATCTCCGCGATCCGTCCGTTGAAGGACGGCGTCATCGCCGACTTCGACGTGACCGAGCAGATGCTCCGCCACTTCATCCAGAAGGTGCACCAGAACCGTTTCGCGCACCCGCGCGTCGTCGTCTGCGTGCCTTCAGGCGTGACCGGTGTCGAGAAGCGCGCGGTCGAGGAGGCGACGCTCTCTGCCGGTGCACGCCAGGCATATCTCATCGAGGAGCCGATGGCCGCGGCGATCGGCGCGGGCCTCCCCGTCGCCGAGCCGACCGGGAACATGATCGTGGACATCGGCGGAGGGACGAGCGAGGTCGCCGTCATCTTCCTCGGCGGCATCGTCGTCTCCCAGAGCATGCGCGTCGGCGGCGACGAGATGGACGAGGCGATCGTCACCCACATCAAGAAGGAGTACAAGCTCCTCGTGGGGCAGCAGACGGCCGAGGAGATCAAGCTCGAGATCGGGTCCGCCTTCCGCTTGAAGGAGGAATTGCAAGCGGAGGTGCGCGGGCGCGACATGCTGACCGGCCTTCCGAAGACCGTGATCATCTCGTCGGAGGAGGTTCGACGCGCGCTCGACGAGCCGGTGACGCTGATCATCGACGCGCTCAAGTCGACGCTCGACAAGACGCCGCCCGAGCTCGCCGCGGACATCATGGACCGCGGCATCGTCCTTGCCGGCGGCGGGGCGTTGCTTCAAGGACTCGACGACCGGGTCCGGCACGAGACGCAGATCCCGGTACATCTGGCTGACAGCCCGCTGACCTGCGTTGCGGTCGGCTCCGGGCGCAGCCTCGAGGAGTTCGACGTCATCCACCGCGCGAGCCGGAATCGCCGGGCGCGGCGCAACGGGCTGCTCCGCTACTAGTTGTTGCAACCGCGCTAAGCAGCCGGCAGGTCGGGAAACGGCTTGCAGCCTCGCTAGACTGGGCCGTCGTGCCCCGGCATCGCAGCGCTCGCTCGGCGGCGCTGGGCGTGACTGTCCGGCCCGTGTCGCCCACCCCGCTCGGCCCCCGAGGCGCCGGGGCTCTCCGGCGACGACTCGTGGTCGGGATCCTCGTCGTCCTCGCGCTCATGCTCATCTCGCTGTCCTTCCGCTCCGGCTCGGACGGCTCGCTCGGCGGCATCCACGCAGCGGGCGCAACGGTTCTCCGGCCGTTCGCGGTGGGTGTCGAGCGCGTTGCCCAGCCGTTCCGGGATGCCTACAACTGGGTGGACAGCCTCTTCGCCGCCCGCTCGGAAGCCGAGCGGCTCCGTCAGGAGGTCGAGGACCTCCGTCAGCGCGCGATTCAGAACGAGTTTGCACGCCAGCAGAACCTCACGCTCCGCGCGCTACTCGAGTATCGGGACGGTCCGAGCTTCCCGGGTGACTTCCACGGCCTCCCGGCCGAGGTGACCACGCGGCCGACAGGGGCCTTCACGCAGGCGGTCGTCGTGGCGGTCGGCTCCGATGACGGCGTGCGTGTCAACGATCCGGTGGTCGCGCCCGAAGGGCTGGTCGGGATCGTGACGCGCGTCGCACCCGGCCTGTCCCGCGTGCAGCTCTTGAGCGACCAACAGCTCGCCGTGCCATCCCTCGATCTGCGCACGAGCGCCTCCGGCATCGTTCGACATGCGCGCGGTACGCGCGAGACCCTGGTACTCGACCGGGTCCGAAAGGAGGACCGCGTGCGCGTGGGCGACGAGATCGTGACCGCGGGCTGGGCGGCGAGCGGTTTCAGCTCGCTGTATCCGAAGGGGATACCCGTGGGCGCAGTGACGAGCGTCGGCCAGACGGACACCGACCTCTACCAGCAAGTCCAGGTCGATCCGTACGTCGACTTCGGCGCGCTCGACGCCGTCCTGGTCCTCATTCCCGAGACTCGCCCTCGATGACTGCCGGGCTCGCGCTGCGTGCCGCTGCGGTCGTCTTCGTCGCCGCGCTCTTCCAGGCGGCGATCTTCTCGTCGTTCTCGATCTACGCCGGTACGCCTGACGTGCTCCTCGTCACGGTCATCTCACTCGGGTTGTTGCGCGGCTCAGTGCCCGGTGCAGTCCTCGGGTTCGCGGGTGGACTGGTTGTCGACCTGCTCACGCTCGAGACCCTCGGCCTGACGTCGCTCGTCCTCACACTCGTCGGCTTCTGGGCCGGACGTTATGCGGAGACGACCGCGCGGGGTCGTCTCATGCCACTGTTCCTGGCCGTCGGCGTGATGACGGTGCTCGCCGGCTTCTTCGCGTTTGCACTCCACTACATGCTCGGAGACAGCGTGGTCGTGCGGCATGCGCTCTTCACCACGCTCTGGCCGGCCGTACTCCTCAATCTCATCGTCGCGGTGCCGGTGCATGCGCTCGTGCGGACGCTCGTCGGCAAGCGAACGACGTTCCAGCCGGCAGGACAGGTGGAGCTCGTTGCCTAACGGGGCCTACGAGGAGCCGCGCTCGGGGTCGGGACGCTTTCTCCCACCCGATCCGAAGGCTCGCGAGCCGTACCGCCTGGCGCCGTCTCTCGCCCTCCGGGTCGGGATCCTCGGGGCTCTCGCGCTCCTGATCTTCGGAATCCTCTTCTTCCGACTCTGGTCGCTGCAGGTGCTCTCGGGTGACGACTACCTGACGGCCGCGCAGAACAACCAAGTCCGGCTCGTTAGGGAGGAGGCTCCGCGCGGGCCGATCCTCGACCGCGATGGCCGGGTGATCGTCTCGAACGTCGCTGGTACCGCTGTTCAGCTCTGGGTCGGCGACATGCCGCGAGCCGAGCGCAGGCGCCGCGAGATCGTTCGCCGGCTCGCTCGGGTGCTCAGCGTGCCTCAGCGCGAGCTCGCGCGCGACGTCGCCTCCCGCGCCTCCGACCCGCTCACGCCGATCACGGTCAAGACG
>JACCVK010000037.1 GCA_013698195.1 Actinomycetota bacterium
CCCTGTCCGCGTCGACGTCGAGCGATTCGCCGATCAGGCTGATGCGCCCCCCTTCGACGTACACGTCGCCGACGTAGTCGTCGGCCGCGGTGATGATCCTCCCACCCTTGATCAGTACCGACACGCCAGTTCCTTTCGGTCCGTAGGGGCCGGGTACACCCCGGCCCCTACATCCACGCTGCTTCCTACTCGCCGCCCGGAGTCACCTCGACCTCGGGCTTCTCCCAGTCCTCACCAGTCGTGTCCTCGTCTTCGAGCTCTGCGAGCGCCGCTTCGGCGATATCGGTGCGATACGCGTCGTCGGTCGCTGGCGTCTTGATGATCTTGTAGTCGGTCGCGATCTGGTTCGTGATCTCGAAGGACTCTGGATCCATGATTCCGACGCCGAGCGGGGCTGGCCAGATCAGGTCGTTGATCTCGTTCATCTGCCACGCCTGATGACCCGCGCCGAGCGTCGGCCCGTTCTCGAGCACGATGTCGACGCAGCTGTCCGGGTTGTCGCGGCAGTAGATCCAGCCCCGGAAGCTCGCCTTCAGGAACCGCTTCGCGACGTCCTGGTTCTCCGTGTCGGCGATCCAGTCCTCGCGGACGAAGATCCCGTCCTCGAGCGCGCCGGTGCCGAGCTCGGACATCCGGAAGACGTTCAGCTCCTCTTCCGTGTAGAGCTCGCCGGTGTCCGGGTTCTCGACCTCGAGCACCTGCGCGAGCTCGTTGTAGGTCATCGCTGCCGCGGCATCGACCTCGCGGCTCAGGAAGAGATTCATGTCGAACGGCTGCGCGACGATCTCCACGTCCTGCTGCGGGTCGAGGCCGTTCTTCGTCAGGGCGGCGAAGAGCTTGTGCTCGTTACCGCCGAGCCAGACGCCGACCTTCTTGCCCTCGAGCTTCGTGATCTCGTCGAGGCCGGTGTCCTTCCAGGTGACCTCGGTCATCCCCGAGCGCGTGAAGACTTGCGCGATGTTGACGAGGCCCTGGCCCTGGTCTCGCGTGGCCAGGAGGCTGTCCAGCCAGTTGATGCCGAACTCGGCCTGGCCGCCCGCGACGACCTGCTCCGGCACGATGTCGGGCCCACCGGCTCGAATGGTGACGTCGAGGCCTTCGTCCTCGTAGAACCCCTGATCGACCGCCGCGTAGTACCCCGCGAACTGGGCCTGCACGACCCATTTGCTCTGAAGCGTGACGGGCGTGAGATCTTCGGCGGCAGCCTCGTCGTCCTCGTCTCCGCCCCCGCAGCCCACGATTGCAAGCGAGGCCGCGACGAGCGCGAGCACCGCGATAAACGCCCACTTCCGGCTCCTCATCTCCCTATCTCCTCCTTCGCACGACCACATGGTTGGAACGGTGCAACCCTACTCCGGTCTCGCTCCGCGTACCGAGGGATGCCATCCCATGGCCAGCCGCTCGGCAACGGCAACCGAGCCGTAGAAGACGATCCCGAGCGCGCTCGCAAGCACGATGCCCGCCCACGCCTGGTCGAACGCGAAGATTCCGACCCATCTGCGGATCTCCACGCCGAGGGCGCCGGGCGAGCCGCCGAAGTAGTCGCCCACGATGGCGCCGATCATCGCCAGCACCGTCCCGACCTTCAAGCCGGCAAAGACGTAGGGCAGCGAGGTCGGGACACGCACGCGGCGGAAGATCGTCAGCTCGCTGGCCGCGTACGAGCGCATGAGCTCGATCGACGAGGCCGGAACGGAGGTCAGGCCCTTCATCGTGTTCACGAGCATCGGGAAGAAGCACAGGATCGCCGCGATGGCGATCTTCGACGACATGCCCGTGACGCCGAACCAGTTGTTGGTGATCGGCGCGAAGGCAATGATCGGGATGGCGCCGGCCGCGATCGCGTAGGGCATGATCGCGGTGCGGAGCAGCCGAAAGCGCGCGATCGCCGCCGCTACGAGAAACCCGGCCGAGCAGCCGATGACGAAGCCGGCGAGCGCTTCGCGGAAGGTAAAGAAGGCGGCGCTCGAAAGCTCTCCCCAATCGTCGACAAGCGTGCCGATGATGTCCCAGGGCGCGGGCAGCAGGAAGTTCTCGATGCCGAAGCCGCGCACCGCCCCTTCCCAGATGGCGATTCCCGCGACGAAGACGAGAGCGGCGGGTAGCCACTCGCGCGCAGCGCGGCGGAGGCGACTCCTCACGGCGTCTCCTCGCTCACGACGAGCTCGCCCTCTCCGGGCGCCGTGCTCTCCTCGTCGAGGCCGCCCTCCCGCAGGCGATCCCGCACCTCGGTTACAAGCTCGAAGAATCGCGGCTCCTCGCGTGTGTCCGCGTTGCGCGGCTGTGCGAGATCCACATCCACGATCGCGGCGATCCGTCCAGGTCGTCTCGACATGACGACGGTTCGGGTGGAGAGGAACACGGCCTCGGAGATCGAGTGCGTCACGAAGATCACCGTGCTACCGCTCGCTTGCCAGATGCGAAGCAACTCGCTGTTCAGGCGCTCGCGGGTCATCTCGTCCAGCGCGCCGAACGGCTCGTCCATGAGCAGTAGCGCCGGCGCGAAGGACAGGGCGCGGGCGATCGACACGCGCTGCTGCATGCCGCCCGAGAGCTGCCAGGGACGATGAGACCCGAAGCCCTGGAGCTCGACCAGCTCGAGCAGCTCTCGGACGCGCTCGGTCTGTCGACCCTTGTCCCAGCCGAGCAGCTCGAGCGGGAGCGCGATGTTCTTCTCGACCGTGCGCCAGTCGTAGAGCACGGCGTCCTGGAACACGATGCCGTAGTCTCGGTCACGCCTCGCCTGGCGCGCACTCTTTCCGTTGACGATCACCTCTCCCGAGCTCGGCTCCACGAGATCGCCGACGACACGGAGCAGCGTCGACTTGCCGCAGCCGGAAGGGCCGATCAGGGAGACGAACTCGCCGGGACGCACGTCGAGATCGATCGACTGGAGCGCGGTGACACCGCCCGCGCCGAAGCTCTTCGTTACGTTGCGAAGCGAGACGACCGCCTGCTCGCTCACGCGACGTGCTCCGGCGCGCGGCGGACGGCGAGACGCTCGGCGAGCAACACGACAAGGAAGAACGAGATGCCGAGCAGCGCGGCGATGAGGTTCGTGGCCCAGAGCCTCGTCGGTGCGGTCACGTAGTACTGGTTGAAGTTGAGAATCGCTCCGCCGAGTCCGTTCTGGATCGACGCGGGCAGCTCGCCGATGATGGCTCCGACAACGCTCGCGGGTGCCGCGATCTTGAGTGCCGCGAAGATGAACGGGAGCGCCGCGGGAACACGGAGCTTCCAGAGCACCTTCCAGCTGCCCGCTGCGTACGAGCGCATGAGCTCGAGCGCACGCGGGTCGACCGAGGTCAGGCCACGCAACGTGTTGATCGCGACCGGAAAGAACGTCAGATAGGCGGAGATGACGGCGACCGCGCCCCAGTCCTTCAGCCCGGGTGGCAGTCGTGGGTTCACCCAGACCACGACCATCGGCGCGACAGCGAGGATGGGGATCGTCTGCGAGGCGACGATGTACGGAAGGAAGCCGCGCTGGAGCAGGACGAAGTGGGCGAGGAGCGCGCCGAGGACGAAGCCGATGAGAGCGCCGAGCGTGAACCCCACCGCAGCCTCCTTCGCCGTGAAGAGCGCGGCGTCCCAGAGCACGTCGATGAGGAGCGGACCGTTCCGGCGGGACGGCTCGAAGAGCGTCGACACGATGTCGTGGATGTGCGGCATCGTGCGATCGTTCGCCTCGAACTGCCCGAGGCGCAGGCCGGTGCTTTCCCCGAACGCCTTGAAGCCCTCCCAGAGCGCCCACAGGGCGATGAGCACCGCCAGGAAGAGGCCGACGCTCGCGGCCGCGTTGCGCGTGCGCTCACGGTCGAGGAGCGGAGGTCGCGCCGTGGCCGAGGCGGCATATGCCATCGAGCGCTATTCCACCACACTGGGCTCTTGGCATTCGCACTGGGGAATTGGCGTTCGCAAGCGGGTTAAGCTCGGGCGGTGCCTCTCGACCCGAGCCGCACCGTCGCCGAGCTGAAAGAGCTACGCGAGCTCACGGGAGACGAGAACGGCGCGCAGCGAGTTGCCTGGACCGAGACGTGGGAGACCGCGCGTGCTTGGCTACGCGACAAGCTCAGCGCGGTCGGCGCGCGCGAGCAGATCGACGAGGCCGGAAATCAGTGGTTCACGCTCGCGGGTGAGAGCGATCGCGCAGTCCTCATCGGCGGGCACATCGACTCGGTACCGAACGGCGGCTGGCTCGACGGTGCGCTGAACGTCGTCGCGGGAGCCGAGGTGCTGCGACGGATCGCAGAAGAGGGAGTGCCCCCGGTGACGATTCGCGTCGTCAACTGGGCGGACGAGGAGGGCGCGCGGTTCGGCCGCAGCCTCTTCGGCTCGAGTGCCGCGGCCGGGTCGATGCGTGACCAGGACCAGCTCAGACAGCTCGCGGATGCGGAGGGAACCTCGCTCCCGGTCGCGCTCGCGGAGTACGGCGTCGACCTCGAGCGCGCACTCGACTCGCGCGGGCAGCTCGAGAGCGCCGCCGCCTACCTCGAGCTCCACATCGAGCAAGGCCCCGTGCTCGAGTCGCTCGACCTCCCGCTCGGCGTCGTCCTCGGCACCTTCGGCGTCGAGCGCCACCGCATCACCTGGCGGGGCCAGGCGGCGCACGCTGGGTCGACGCCGATGGCGGTACGGCGAGATGCTCTCGCAGGCGCTGCGAAGCTTGCTCTCGAGATCCGGGAGATCGCGGAGCAAACGGGCGCTGGTGCTGTCTGCACCTCGGGCGGGGTCGCCTGCAAGCCCGGCATCGTGACCTCCGTGGTCGAGACCGCCGAGCAACTCCTCGACCAACGCCACCTCGACGCCTCGATGCTCGCCTCGATGCTCCAGGCGGCGAAGCAGGCGAGCACGCGCTTCGCCGAGGAGGAGCGACTCGGCGTCGAGTGGGAGACAATCTGGTCGATCGAGCCGATCCTGTTCGACGAGACGCTCATCGACCTCTGCGAGGAAGCGATCACCGACGTCGCCGGAACCTGCCACCGTCTGCCCTCTGGCCCGCTGCACGACGCCGCCGAGGTCTCGCGCAGCGGCATTCCGACGGTAATGCTGTTCGTGCAGAGCCTCCGCGGCCTTTCTCACACGAAGCTCGAGGACACGAAGGAAGAGCATCTCGAGCTTGCGGTTACTGCACTCGACCGCTTGACGACGAAGACGATCGGCTGGGTAGCCAGCGGCGGCGATCCCATGTAACGAGTCGTAGAGTGCCCCGCCGTGGCGTCGACGAGCAAGGCAAAGGGCGCCACGGCGGGGCTCGCCGTGGGTGGTTGCCTGACTTGGAATATTTCAAACGTCGGGGCAGTCGCAGATCCGCTCGCTGACGCCTACGGCGTCTCGCTCGCCGCGGTGGGATTGTTGACGACCGCGCTTTTCGTAACGCATCTCGCAGTGCAGCTCCCGGCGGGTCGTGGAGCCGATCTGCTCGGCGCGCGAGCGGTAGCGCTTGCCGCCGTCGGGGCCACGCTCGCGGGCAACGGACTTCTGCTCCTCGACGCTTCATTCCCGCTCGCGCTCGGCGGGCGCGCGCTCGTCGGACTTGGCTCCGGTGCCGCCTTCGTCGCCGGTCTCGACCTCGTTCGGGCAGGTGGCGGCGGGCCCGTGCTTCACGGCCTGTATGGGGGAGCAACGATGGTCGGCGGCGGGCTCGCGCTCATGGTCGTGCCGCCGCTGACGGATGCAACCGACTGGCGCGCGCCGTACTGGACTGCCGCGCTGCTCGCGTTTGCCGCTGCGCTCCCGGTTGTCGCCGCCGGACAGTGTAGGGCGATAATCCTTCTTCCGACGAGCGAAGGAGAGACAGATGGCCTTGAGCTTCGGCGTCACGGTCCTTCCCGACCCGCCTCATCAGCGGCTCGTCGAGCTGCTCCAGCTCGCGGAGTCACACGGCTTCGAGTACGGCTGGACGTACGACTCGCACCTGCTCTGGCAGGAGTCGTTCCCATTGCTCACGCTCGCTGCACAGGCGACTTCGACGATGAAGCTCGGCCACTGCGTCACGAATCCGGGAACGCGGGAGCCCACGGTTCTCGGAAGCGGCTACGCCACGCTGCAGGACATCTCGAACGGCAGGATGGTCATGGGCATCGGTCGCGGAGACTCGGCCCGTCGCACCATCGGCCAGCAGCCCGTGAAGATGGCCGAGTTCGAGCGTCGCTGCCGGATGCTCAAGGACTTCATGAACGGTCGCGAAGTCAACTGGAACGACAAGGAGCTCCAGCTCAAGTGGGTTCGGCCCGAACTGCCGGAGATCCCGATGTGGATCGCGGGCTACGGGCCGAAGGCGCTGGCGGTGGCGGGTCGTGTCGGCGACGGCGTGATCATCCAGCTCGCCGACCCCGTGATCGTCGAGTGGATCATGGACACGGCGCGCAGGGCGGCCGAGGAGGACGGCCGCGACCCGAGCACCCTCCAGTGCATCATCTGCGCGCCGAGCCACATCTCGGACGACATCGCCGACTCGCGCGAGCAGGTGCGCTGGTTTCCGGCGATGGTCTCGAACCACGTCATGGACCTGATCGAGCGTTACGGCTTCGAGTCAGAAATCCCGAAGGAGCTCACAGAGTTCGTGCGCGTCCGCAAGTTCTACGACTACGAGGAGCACTCGCGTGTCGGCGCCAAGCACGGTGAGTTCGTGACCGACGAGATCTGCGACCGGTTCTGCGTGCTCGGCACGGCTGAGCAGGCGACGGCAAAGCTCAAGGAGCTCGAGGCAATCGGCGTCGACCAGTTCAACATCTACCTCATGACGCACGGACAGGAGGACGTGCTCGCCGCGTATGGGCGAGACGTCATCCCACAGTTCTCCGGGGTGGCCGCGTAGCAACGCCCGAGCACGAGCAGGTTGCCGCCTGGCGTGCCGCTGCCGCCGGCTGGGAGCGGCGCGCAGACCTTGCTCGCGACGCGACGGCCGAGCTGACGGAGCGCCTCGTAGCGCTGCTCGACCCGCAGCCGGGCGAGACGGTGCTCGAGCTGGCTGCCGGCCTCGGTGACACCGGCTTCCTCGCCGCGCAGCGGCTCGGTGCGCAAGGGCGGCTCCTCTCGACGGATCTCGCGCCCGAGATGGTCGCCGCCGCCCGGCGGCGAGCGGCTGAGCTTGGCCTCGAGAACGTCGAGTTCCGGCTCGTCGACGCCTCCGGGATCGAGCTGCCGGATGGCGCAGTCGATGCCGTCGTTTGTCGCTTCGGCGTCATGCTCGTCCCGGATCCTGCGCAGGCACTCTGCGAGATCGCGCGTGTGCTTAGGCCGGGAGGGCGAGCAGCGATTGGCGTCTGGGCCGGTGCTGAGCACAACGACTGGATGACGGCGGCGGGTCGCTCGGCACTCGAGCTCGGCTTGAGCGAGCGACCCCAGCCGAATGAGCCGGGGCCGTTTCGTCTTGCCGACCCGATGGAGTTGCGTCAGCTCGTCGAGGCGGCGGGTCTTCGCGTCGTGACGCTCGAGAACGTGCCGGTGCACTGGCGCGCAGGTTCGGTCGACGAATGGTGGGAGGTCGTGCTGGACATGTCGAGGATGCTCACGACGCTCGTCGAGCGGCTCACGCCGGACCAGGTCGGCGCGCTTCGCAAAGGCGCCGAACGACGGCTGGCGCCGCACGTCGCCCCGGACGGCTCGCTGGACGTACCGGGCCTCGCCTGGGCGCTGCTCGCGGAACGCCCTGACGGCCTGTCGGGTTCCTAGAAGATCTTCTTCCCGAGCGCGCTCGCGACGAGCTCGACGGCCGTCAGCGCCGTCGTGTTCTCGCGGTCGAGAATCGGATTGACCTCGACGACCTCGAGCGAGCCCGCGAGACCGGATTCGGCGACGAGCTCGAGCGCGAGATGCGCTTCTCGATACGTGAGCCCGCCTCGCACCGGCGTCCCGACGCCAGGAGCGATCTCGGGATCGAGGGCGTCTAGGTCGAGTGAGACGTGTACGAAGTTCGGACCCGCAACACGGTCGAGCGACTCCCGCAGCGCGCGCTCCACGCCGATTCGGTCGATCTCGCTCATCGTGAACACGCGAACGCCCGCTTCCCGCAGAAGGTGCCGCTCGCCGTCGTCGAGCTGCCGGACGCCAACGAGAGCAACCCGCTTCGGGTCAAGCGCGGGAAGCGGCCAGGCGTCGCTCGCAAAGGCGTCGCCGCCGAGGCCCAGCGCTGCACCGAGCGCCATCCCGTGGACGTTTCCACTCGGGCTCGTCTCCGGTGTGTTGATGTCGGAGTGCGCATCGATCCACAACACACCGCCGGGACCGTGGGCAGCCGCAAGCCCTCCGAGCGTGCCGAGCGCGACGGAGTGATCGCCCCCGAGCACGAGCGGGATCGCCCCCGCCGTCGTTTCCTCGGCGACCTTCGCTGCGATCCGCTCGCAGGTCTCCTTGATCTCGGGCAGGAACTGGGCCCGTTCGTCCCGGAGCGCGGTTGCCTCGCGTACGGCGGTCTCGACGTTTCCGTGGTCGCGAACTCGAAAACCGAGACTCTCCAGCCGCTCCGCGAGACCAGCCGACCGCATCGCGGACGGCCCCATGTCGACGCCTCGCCGGTCCTGACCAAGATCGAGCGGTGCACCGATGATCGCGACCTCTCGTTGCCGGTCGGCATTCACGGCGCGGAACGCTATGCGATCCTGGCGCGGTCGTGGTGCGGAGCGGAAGGTCGCTGGGTGGCTTGGCCCAAGTCACGAGGGACGCCGATACACTGAGCGGCCGCGGCGAGGTAGCTCAGCTGGTAGAGCACACGGCTGAAAACCGTGGTGTCGCCGGTTCAAGTCCGGCCCTCGCCATCGCTTTGGTCGCGTTCAGCGACCCGCTCTGGTGGCGGCGGAGACCGTAGATTCCACTCGTGAGCTTCGCCGTAGGAGCCGACGCATACGACCGCTTCATGGGCAGGTACTCGATACCGCTGGCGGCTCGATTCGCCGACTTCGCCGGTGTCGGATCCGGCCACCGAGCACTTGACGTGGGCTGCGGGCCAGGCGCGCTGACGACCCAGCTGGTCAGCCGAGTGGGTGCCGAGTCCGTATCTGCCGTCGACCCTTCACCGCCCTTCGTCGCAGCGGTGAGAGAGCGCCACCCCGGCGTGGACGTGCGGCGTGCGTCCGCCGAGGAGCTTCCCTTCGCAGATCGGGTATTCGATGTCGCGCTGGCACAGCTCGTCGTTCACTTCATGTCGGACCCAGTCGCCGGACTGCGGGAGATGGCTCGCGTGACGCGCACCGACGGTGTCGTGGCCGCGTGCGTCTGGGATCTTGCCGGGGATCACACGCCGCTCGGCGTGCTGTGGCGCGCTGCGCGCGAGCTCGACCCGGGAGTGTCGGACGAATCCCAGCTGCCAGGAACTCGGGAGGGCCATCTCGCACAACTCTTCGCCGAAGCAGGTCTACGTGACATCGAGAGCAGCACGCTCGCCGTCACGGTCGAGCACCCGAGTTTCGAGGAGTGGTGGGAGCCGTTCACGCTCGGGGTCGGCCCCGCTGGGGGCTACACGGCCGGTCTCGACCCGAGCGGGCAAGCTCGACTACGCGAGCGCTGCCGAGAGCTGCTGCCGGCAGCGCCGTTCTCGATCGCCGCCCGAGCGTGGGCTGTACGCGGCATCGTGTAGCACGCTCTGCCAACAGCGCGGGTTGACGTCTCGCTCACGAGCCTTAGGATCGCGCGGTCAGCGCCGATTCGCGAAGGAGGCCGCAACCATGACCGACTATGCAGAGCCCCGCACCGGCGGACTGCTGGAGCGAAAGTTCCGCTTCTCGGAGCGAGGCACAACGCTGGGCCGCGACACGATGGGCGGCGTCACGACGTTCATCGTCATGTCGTACATCATCTTCGTGAACCCGCAGATCCTCAGTTTCGCGGGTGTCGAGGGGCTCGAGGAGCAAGGCCTCCCGTTCGACGGAGTGCTCGCGGTCACCTGTCTCGTTGCGGGCGTGATGACGATCGCGATGGGGCTGTATACGAACTACGCCTACGCGATCGCGCCCGGGCTCGGCCTGAATGCCGTGGTCGCGTTCAGTCTGGTCGCCGGAGAGGGCTTGTCGTTTCCAGCCGCGATGGGGTTGATAGTCGTCGAGGGTATTGCCGTCACGATCTTCGTCCTGACCGGTCTGCGCGAGCGCGTGATGGACGCGATCCCGCTCGACCTGAAGAAAGCGATCGCGATCGGCATCGGCCTCTTCATCGCATTCATCGGGCTGTCGAACGCCGGCATCGTCATCCAGGGTGTGCCGCTCGTGGACATCGCTCCGCTGACGACGTGGCCGATCTTCGTAGCCATCTTCGGGCTCGTTCTCACCGTGGCGCTGCGAGCGCGTGGGATCCGTGGCGACCTGCTGATCGGGATCATTGCCGCGACTGCGCTCGCCACGATCATCAACGAGGCGTCCGGTGAGGACGCGGGCTTCACGGCGGGCGCCACCGTCCCCGACGACGTGTACGCGTCCCCGAATCTCGAGCTCCTCGGCAACTTCAACCTCGACGCATTCACCGAGCTCGCGTTCCTCTCCGCGGTGGTGTGGGCGTTCTCCCTCTTCATGGCCGACTTCTTCGACACGATGGGGACGCTCGTCGGCGTCGGTAAGCCCGCCGGCTATCTGGACGAGGACGGCCGCATCCCGGAGATCCGGAAGCCACTGCTCGTCGACTCGCTCGCGGCGGTCGCGGGAGGAGCTGCGTCCTCGTCGTCCGCGACGACCTACATCGAGTCCGCCTCCGGGGTTTCCGTCGGCGGGCGAACGGGGTGGGTCGCCGTCGTCGCGGGAGCGCTCTTCCTGCCGTTCATGTTCTTCGCCCCGATCATCGGCATGGTCCCGCCGCAGGCCACAGCTCCGGCACTCATCATCGTGGGCTTCCTGATGATGACCGCACTGACCGAGGCGGAGGAAGAAGCCGAGATCGAGCAGGACGCGGAGAGCGGCGAAGGGCCGGGGCCGCCGAGAAGGGTGACGAGCCGCAAGCTCGCGGGGATCGACTTCAGCGAGCTCGGGATCGGGCTGGCCGCGGCGCTGACGATCATCATCATGCCGTTCACGTTCTCGATCGCCGACGGGATCGGCTTCGGGTTCATCGCGTTCGTCGTCGTCCGCGCCGCACAGGGAAGGCTGCGCGACGTTCACCCGTTCATGTGGGTCGCGAGCGCGTTGTTCGCCCTCTACTTCCTCGTTCCCCTGCTCCAGAGCAACTTCGACTGGATCTAGCGCTGTTACGGTCGCCGGGATGGAGCTCGCGTTCCTCCCGGCGACCGAGCAGGCTCGCCTCGTCCGCTCGGGAGAGGTCTCGTCGGTCGAGCTCGTCGAGCTCTATCTCGACCGGATCGAGCGAATCGATCCGGCGCTGAACTCGTTCGTCACCGTCTGCGGCGAGGAGGCGATCGCCGAAGCCCGGACGCGAGACGCTTCGCCTGGCAGCGGCGCTTTTCACGGCGTCCCGATCGCGGTCAAGGACCTCACGGCGACCGCGGGAATCCGCACGACGTACTCGTGCCGCGCCTTCGCCGACTACATCCCTGACTTCGACACGGCCGTCGCGCGCCGTATCCGCGAGGCGGGCTTCGTCATCCTCGGCAAGACCAACACACCCGAGTTCGGCACGGTCGCCTTCACCGAGTCGGAGTTGAACGGAAACACGGCGAATCCCTGGAACCCCGAGCGAACACCGGGCGGCTCGAGTGGTGGCGCAGCGGCAGCGCTTGCGGCCGGTCTCGTCCCCCTCGTGCACGGCACCGACGGTGGTGGGTCGATCCGGATCCCGGCGTCCTGCTGCGGCGTGTTCGGCCTGAAGCCGTCGCGCGGGCGCGTGTCAAGCGCTCCGTTCTCGGCTCTCGAAGGCTTGTCGACCTCCGGGCCGCTGGCGCGCCATGTCGCCGACGCAGCCGCGTTCCTCGACGTCCTCTCCGGATACGAGCCTGGTGACCCGTGGTGGGCGCCGCCGCCCGTCCGGCCCTTCGCAGGCGAGGTAGGCGCCGACCCGGGCCACCTGCGCGTCGCCGCGACCGTGACGCCTCCGGTCGACCATCCGGTGCATCCGGACTGCGTGGCCGCCCTCCAAGGCGCTGCCACGCTCCTCGCCGAGCTCGGCCACGAAGTGGTCGAGGCCACTCCGCCGTGGTCCTCGGCCGGTCTGATCGACGACTTCATCACCGTCTGGCAGGTGAGCCCGACCTTCTTTCCGGTCGACCAAGGGTTACTGACGCCGCTCAATCGCGAGCTGGCAGCGGCCGCCCGTTCGACCTCGTCCGCAGACTACGCCGCCGCGGTGCTGCGCCTCCAGGCCGCCGCGCGACGCATCGTTTCCTTTTGGGACGAGGTCGACATCGTGCTGACCCCGACACTTGCCCTGCCGCCGGTCCCGATCGGCTGGCAGGAAGTGGGAACCAACAACGGCATGGACCAGCTGCGCAAGAACGTCGTCTTCACGCCCTATACGGCGGTCGCCAACCTGACCGGACTGCCCGCGCTGTCGTTGCCCCTCCACACGACGAGTGAAGGCCTGCCGATCGGTGTGCAGGCGATCGGGCGGCCCGCGGGCGACGCGATGCTCGTGCGCCTCGCCGCCCAGCTCGAAGCAGCTCGGCCGTGGCAAGAGAACCGCCCGCCGATTTCGTAAGCGTCCTTCAGAGCCTGGGAGAGACGCGAATTCGCTGCCCTGGCGACGCATGCAGGATACGAGCCGCGCTGCCGCGGGAGATGGCGACGGACATGTTCGCGTAGCTGTCCTGGTAGAGGATCACGTCACCGGGACGCGCGTCGGTGAACGTCCTCGCCGCCACCGCGTAATAGCTCTCGCCCGCGAGCTCGATCTCGACCTGTGCTCCCGAGACGATCCCGATCTTCTCCACGTCCTCGCGCGTCAGGTTGAGCGCGATGTTTCCGAAGCTGTCCACGTAGAGCACGGTCGCCAAGGCAATGCCGTCTCGGATCTCCGGCGGCAGCACGTCGAGCGAAACGAGACTCTCCGGATCGAGTGGGGGACCGAGCTCCTCGAGCGGTACCCCAAGCGCGAGGTGCGCGGCGGCCGGTGCGAAGAGGTCGCGGCCGTGGAACGTGCGCGAGATGGTCTCGAGCGCGTAGGCGGGATTCGCGAGCTCGTGCGCCGCCACGAGTCCCGCTCGACGTGCCGCCGGCAGCAGCAGGCCGTTATCCGGGCCGACGTAGAGGCGGCCTTCGCCGTCCTCGAGCGCAAGCGGCCGCCGCGGCCCGCCCACACCTGGATCGACGACGGCCAGGTGCACCCCAACGGGCATGTACGCGATGGTGTTCGCGAGCACCAGCGAGCCTTGGAGTACCGCCTGTGCCGGAATCCCGTGTGTGATGTCGATCACCTGCACATCCGGGGCGATCCGCTTCATCACCCCATGACACGTTCCGACGAAGTCGTCCTGAAGCCCGAAGTCGGTCAGGAACGTGATGAACACGCCGAGAGCCTAAACGGAGCCTGGACGGCTCCGAAACGGGCTACGCTTGCCGCTGTCGGCGCGCCGGCGCGCACCGAGGCCGGCGACCAAGGCGGCTCTCAGCACAGCGCCGCAAGCCGCGTGGCCGGATCCGCACGAACGCCGTCGGAACCTGGAGGGGCAGCGGCCGCCCCACGAGCGAGTGCCGAGTCAAGCGGAGTCGATCGCTTCCGGGTGGCGCACCACGCGCGCAGGATAGATGCGCACTCGGTCGATCACGCCGTTGGCACCGGTTCGTCTGTCAGAGCTGTCGCCGCGCGCCGCCGCGCGAGCTCGAGGAGCTCGGCCATCTCACGCTCGAGCCGCACCAGCTTTGCCGCCATGATCGCAACGTAGACGAGCACGACGACGAACACGACGCCGTAGACGGCAGCGACGTACTCGCCTTGGCTCATGACAGCACCTCGCGCAGCTCGCGGAGATCTCGGTCGATGCGCTTTCCGGTGAGCTCGACGCGGTAGAGGACGTAGGCCAGGAGGGTTACGGCCGACCACGAGACCACGAACGTCAGGAACATCGAGCCGCTCATCTGGGGTCCTTCACGCGTGAACACGGTCGGATGGATGAAATCCTCCGCAAGTCTGATCGCAAGGAAGCTGACCGGGATGAGGACGACACCGAAAAGCGCGTACACGGCGGACGAGCGCGCTCGGCGCGCTCCTTCGGGCAACGAGAAGCGGAGCATGAAGTACGCGCAGTAGAAGAGGAAGAGCACGAGGAAGAGGACGAGCTGGTTCGAGTCCCACGTCCACCAGACACCCCACGAGGCCTTGGCCCAGAGGGCGCCCGTAACGAGGGTGAGCGAACCGAAGATCGTGCCCTGATGAATCGCGACGTAGCTCTCGAGGTCGTAGCGCTCGTCTCCCCGCCAGAGCAGGAGCAGCGCTTTCAGTGCGCCAAGCCCGAAGCAGAAGTACGCGGTCAGCGCGATGGGTACGTGGATGTAGAAGATGCGCTGCGAGATGCCCTGGTCGGCATCCTCCGGAGCGACGATCAAGGCAAGCAGAACCGCCAGGCCCATGAGGCCCGCGGCCACGGCTGCGAGGCCGGGCAGAGGCAGGCGGACGCTGCGAATCGAGGAGGGGATGCTCAGCGGGCTACTCGGTTACGACGTACTCGAAGGACGCCCACGAGAGTACCGCGAAGACCGCGTCGTACAGCGCGAGAAAGAGCAGGAAACGCTCGCCGTCGGCGGAAACCGCTGCGCCGACCCCGCCGATCACGAGCGGGATCGAGAGCGGAAGCACGAGCAGCGGAAGCAGGAGCTCGCGCGCCCGGCTGGCAGCAGCCATCGCGGCGAGGAGCGAGCCGACGACGCAGATCCCGATGTCGGCAAGCAACACGCCGGCGATCGCAGTCGCGTCGAGCGGTGCGAAGAAGAGCGCGAAGGCAGGCAGCGCAACTACCTGAGCTGCCAGGAGGAACAAGAGTGTCGCGAGCGTTTTCCCGAGCCAGATGGCGCTCCGGTCGCACGGCGCCAGCACGAGCGCGTCGAGGACGCCGTGCTCCTGCTCCGGCACCCATGCGCGTGAGAGCCCGAGCAGCGCTGTGAAGACGATCGCCACCCAGAGCAGGCCGTAGGCTGCATCGTCCTGCGTGTCCGAGGGAAGCGCAAAGCGGAAAACGACGAGCGTCGAGAGGACGAAGAGCAGCATCGCGGGCAGCGTGTCGCGCGCGCGCAGCTCGACCTTCAGGTCCTTGCTCGCGAGCGCCGTCACGTCGGAGACGTAGCTCACGCGAGCGCCAGCTTCGAGGTCGTGTAGCGCTCGACACGTGCCGGATCGTGCGTTGTCAGCACGAGCGTCCGCTTCCCGACGAGCTCCTCAAGCTCCCGGTCGAGCAGCGCAGCTCCCGCCTCGTCCAGCGCGGAGAACGGCTCGTCGAGGACGAGCAGCTCGGACTCGTGGAGGAGGGTGCGGCAGAGCGCGAGGCGCTGCGTCATCCCGCGCGAGTAGGTCGACACCCGCTCGTTCCGCACCTCCCAGAGCCCAAATCGCTCGAGCAGCATCCCGATTCGCTCGCGGCGCTCCGGAACGCGATAGAGCCGGCCGAAGAGATCGAGGTTCTCGACCGCCGTCAACTCCCGATAGACAAGCGGCTCGTGCGAGAGGAAGCCGAGCTTCGAGCGATCGACGCCGACCTCGAGGTTTCCCCGCGAGGGTGCCACGAGCCCGGCGACGATCCGCATGAGGGTCGTCTTCCCCGAGCCGTTCGGTCCGGTGACGACGAGCGTCCCGCCGCGCTCCACGTCGAACGACACATCCCGCAGCACAGGCCCTCGCCCGAATCGCTTCTCGATCGCCCGTGCACGAATCACCTGGAAAACGCTACTCGAAAGCAGCGCGACTATTCGGTGAGCGCCACCTCGGCATTTACGTCGAAGTTGCTCCGCCCGATCATCGAGAAGTCGTCGCCGAAGATGTTGACGTGCAGTGCAAGGATCGTTCCGACGACGTGTGGGCTTCCAGCCCGTGCCTCGCCGGCACCGATCCTCACCCTGCCGCACGGACTGAAGATCGTGCCCGCCCAGGTGTAGCGCTCGCCGCGGAGCTCCATATCGGGCATTGGCTCGCAGTAGCCGGTCGGCCCATCGTCGGCAGGGCTCGGGGTGGTGTTCGGGGGCGTGAAGAAGAGGAGACGCCGGGTGTACGGGGCCAGGTCCTGACCATCGCCTTTCACCGTGATCTTGGGGGCAACGAGCGTGACGCGGCCGGTGACGTTGTCCGCGTCGATGTGGATCTCCGCTCGCGCGCAGTAAACGCCCGGCGGGATGGTGGTGTTCGATCTCGTCCAGCTCCTGCGCTGCGGACAGCCGGTCGGCCACGAGATTCCGAGCTGCGACGGCGTGTACCACGTCGGCCACGCAAGCTCTTCGAACAGCTCTCGCGGAAGCGTGCCGGCGGACGGATCGTCGTACCCGAAGCCCCCGAAACGAGCTGATCCATGCGGATTTACGCTCGCCCCGCAGTCGACTCGCGTCCCGTCTGCGGCCCACCAGCGCGGCGCGTCAGGATCCGAGGTGATCGCGTACTGGCCGTTCGAGTGAACGTACCCGTTGACGCTCATGTTCGTCCCCTCGAACAGCAAGGCGTCCGAGCAATCGGCCGAGAACGTGAACAGCGCTACGTTGCCGTCTGTGTTCAGGCGCTCTGCGACTGCGCGACCCGAGACTGCGCCCTCGAACCTGCCGAAGATGCGTCCGAAGAACGTCTCTGTCGGATGCGCGACGACCACCTCTACTTCGGTCGGATCCGGGTACTTCACGCTCCACGTCGCGTCGGGCATGTTGGCGCCGACATACGTCTGCGCCGCCTGCTCGGCAGCGAATTTGTCCGGAAGCTCTGCGGCGGCTGCCAGCGCCGCTGCATCGGCTGCGTCCTGTGCCGTCTTCTTGACGACGTACCAGTAGCCGACGTCCACCGCGATCGCGCCGAGCCCGAGGAACAGCGGGAGGAGAACGGCGAAAAGCGCCACGGTTTGCCCGGCCTCGTGTCGGAGGCGGCCCACATGAAAAGTCTAGGACCCCCGCCGGAGGGCGCCCGCCCGTCTCCCGCTCAGACGAGCACGTCGAGCGCCACGAAGCCACAGAAGACGAGGCTGATGACGCCGTTCACGGTGAAGAAGGCGGCGTCGAGCCTGCGCAGGTCTCCGGGACGCACGAGCGAGTGCTCATAGGCGAGCAACGCGGCCGCCGCCGCCACGCCAAGCCAGTAGAAGATGCCGACCGCGAGCCCAAGACCGGCGACCGCGAGCAAGATCACCACGCCGAGGTGAAGCACCCGCGCCCCCAGGAAGGTGCCGGACTCGCCGAAGCGGGTCGCCCACGAGTGCAGGTCCTGGCGCCGGTCGAGCTCGAGGTCGAATAGCGAGTAGAAGAGGTCGAAGCCGGCAACCCAGAGCAACACCGCTCCACCGAGCACCCACGCCTCCCAAGGCGCGGCTCCGTCCACGGCGAGCCAGGCACCGACCGGCGCGAGGCCGAGGCACGCCCCGAGCCAGACGTGGCAGAGCCACGTGAACCGCTTGAGGTACGGATACACGACGAACAGCGCAACTGGAATCGGCCACAGCCAGCGGACGATCGGGGCGAGCTGGAAGACGGCGCCGAGATACACCGCGAATGCCACCACGCACAGGACGAGGACCTGCATGCGCGTCAG
>JACCVK010000064.1 GCA_013698195.1 Actinomycetota bacterium
GAGAATCCAAGCCCAGACCGGCATTGCTTCCTCCTTCGTAGGTTGTGCACCGCGTTGCTTGCGGCTCGCGGCACGATATAACGCTCGGCGGCCGTTACGTGCGAGGGACCGGCTCTTACGCCTTGTCGGAGACGGTTAGCAGCGTGACCTTGATGCCGCCGAGCTCCTGTCCGATCTCCTCGGCGCTTCCCCGCTCCAGCCACGTCGCTTCTTCGTCGGGGCGGGTGACCACGACCACTTCGTCCGCTCCGAACTCGCGCAGCGCGTCCTTGGCAGCAAGCAACGGATCGTCGTCACCGGCCGCTGCTTCGGTCTGTTCCGAAGGCACAGCTTCCGCGATGGCAGAAGCCGCGTCCTCCGCATGTTCTCTCGCATCGTCCTCGGCGTTCGTCAGCCATTGGAGGCGCGACTGGCGCACCATCGGAACCACGACCCGTAACTCACCCACGTCTTCACCGAGCATCGTCCGCAGCTCGGCGACAGGCCACTCCGACGATGTGATCACGAGGACGTCTCGCATACGAGTGACCATTCCTCGTTGCTCGTCTGCTGAAACCGGAGCCGAGCTCACGGTCGCGAGCCCAGTCGTGCGTACCTGACCCACTCCGTCCGCCTGGTCAGGGCGAGGCAGTTCGGCTTCGAGGTGCGATACGAGGACGGCGCGTAGACGCGCGTGAACGTCAGCGCCCGGTTCCGAGCCCTGAGCGCCTTCGCCTCACTTCCGCCGTAGAAGCGAGTTCCCCAGCGAACCGCCTCGTTCGCAAAACAGGTCGTGAGGCGCTCGTCGCGCAGACCCTGGCGATGGAGCGCTTCGTGCAGAAGGACGCCGTAGGCACCGGCAGTGCGCACAGTGTTGGGGCCGTCGAAGAAGAGACGGACGTTCTCGCACGTCGATGGTCGCAGGTGGATGTCGCGTCCGCCGGCGTAGTACGCGATCACACGGTTTGCACGCACTCCGAACCTATCCTCGAACACCGACTCGAAGGTCTCTTGATCCCGGTAGCAGCGGACGCCGACGCTTTCGACACGGCCGCGCCTGATCGCCCTGCCTTCGTCCGCCGCCTGCCAGAGCGTCTCCCGTGCGATCTTGCTCAGACGCTCGTCGTAGTCGTAGAGGGAGCTCGCACCCTGTGCAGTCTCGGCGAGCACGAGGACAAAGAAGAGCGCAAGAGAGGCGAGCAGCTTCACGCGGTTCCTGCTTCGAGGCTACCCGCGGAGACAAGCGACTACGCTCCTCGCTCGTGCTGACGTCGCTCGCGATCACGCCCGAGGAGCACCGCGCTCGGTGCACGGTGCTCCTCGAGAAAATCGCGGCCGACGGACTCAGCGGCATCGTTCTCTTCGACCCGTGCTACGTCCTGTACTACGCGGGCTTCGCCTTCGTACCGACGGAGCGCCCGATCGCGCTCGTCCTGAACACGGACGGGGAGCGGGCTCTCGTCGTGCCTCGGCTCGAGGTCGAGCACGCCGAGTCGAAGGCGACGCTCGACCGCGTGGAGCACTATCTGGAGTACCCGGGCGAGCCACGCGCCGAGGAGGCGATTTCCGCGACGCTGAAAGCGCTGGGTTTGAGCGGGAAGATCGGCGCGGACCAGGACGGGTATCCGTGGATCCTCGGCTACCGCGGGCCAACGCTCTCCGAGCTCTCGGGTGCGAGCGTCGTCCGGATCGCCGACCGAATCGAGGAGCAGATGGCGATCAAGTCGGAGGCCGAGATCGCGCTCATCCGCGAGAGCGTGCGCTGGGGGAACCTCGCGCACACGCTCCTCCAGCGTTACACCCGGCCGGGCTTGACAGAGACGGAGGTCTCGATGCGGGCGACGAACGAGGCGACGTTCGCGATGCTCGACGCAATCGGCCCGATCTACAGCGCGCAGAGCTTCGTCTCCGACGGAGCTTCCGCCGGCTATCGAGGTCAGATCGGCCGGAGCTCGGCGATCCCGCACGCCCTGGCCGGGAACATCGCGTTCCGCGCGGGTGACGTGCTCGTCACCGGCGCGAGCACACCGGTCTGGGGTTACCTCTCGGAGCTCGAGCGGACGATGGTGATCGGCGATCCCTCACCCGACCAGGAGCGGATGTTCGGGCACATGAAGGCCCTCCAGGAGGTCGCATTCGACGCAATCCGCCCGGGCGCGGCGTGCTCCGACGTCGACAGGGCCGTCCGCAGCTACTTCGCGCACCACGACCTTTTCGCCCATTGGCGTCACCACACGGGGCACGCCATCGGTCTCCGCTACCACGAAGGCCCCTTCCTCGACTCGGGCGACTCGACGGAGATCCGCCCGGGCATGGTCTTCACGGTCGAGCCCGGGCTGTACGCGCCGGACCTGGGCGGCTTCCGACACTCGGACACGGTTCTCGTCACGGACGACGGAATCGAGATCCTCACCTACTACCCACGCGACCTCGCGAGCCTCGTGATTCCTGTTTGAGCTGCGCCGCTAGAGCCTTTCCTTCATATGCCGCGATACGCTTGGACGACCAGATACGAGGGCGGGCGAGAGAGTACGGAGGCTGACATGAACGCAGCGGTGACGACGGAGCGGAAGACGATCGGGCACTGGATCGGAGGCGAGGCAGTGCGGGGGACGTCGGGCCGTTCCGGTCCGGTCTACAACCCGGCGACCGGCGAGCAGACCGGCGAGGTCGACTTCGCAACGGTCGAGGAGATCGACCGCGCCGTGGCGACCGCGAAGGCGGCAGCGAGCGAGTGGCGCACGTGGTCGCTCTCCAAGCGCGCCGATCTCTTCTTCCGCATCTACCAACTCGTCGACGACCGTCGCGACGATCTCGCGCGCGCGCTCACGGCCGAGCACGGGAAGGTGCTCTCGGACGCGCACGGCGAGGTGCAGCGCGGAATCGAGGTCATCGAGTACGTGTGCGGGATTCCGACCCTTCTCAAAGGGGGCTTCTCCGAGCAGGCCGCCACGGGAATCGACGTGTACTCGATCCGTCAGCCGCTCGGCGTCGTCGCTGGGATAACGCCCTTCAACTTCCCGGTGATGGTGCCCATGTGGATGTGGGCGCCCGCGATCGCTTGCGGCAACGCGTTCATCCTGAAGCCTTCGGAGAAGGACCCGTCGGCCTCGTTGCTAACCGCCGAGATCCTGAAGGAAGCCGGTCTTCCGGACGGTGTCTTCAACGTCATCCAGGGCGACAAGGTCGCCGTCGACCGCCTGCTCGAGAATCCGGACATCGCAGCGATCAGCTTCGTCGGCTCCACCCCGATCGCGCGCTACGTCTACGAGAACGGGACGAAGCAGGGGAAGCGCGTCCAGGCGCTTGGCGGGGCGAAGAACCACATGGTCGTGCTCCCTGACGCTGACATCGACATGGCCGCGGACGCTGCGGTCAGCGCCGGCTACGGCTCTGCCGGCGAGCGCTGCATGGCGATCTCGGTCGTCGTCGTGGTGGGCGAAGCGGCGGACGCGCTCGTCAGCGCGATCGAGGAACGGCTTCCGAGCGTCAAGGTCGGCGACGGCATGGATCCGTCCTCCGAGATGGGCCCACTCGTGACGCGGGAGCATCGGGACAAGGTGGCCTCGTACCTCGACTCGGGGCCAGAGCAGGGAGCGAAGCTCGTCGCCGACGGTCGTGAGACCTCGCCGAACGGCAATGGCTTCTTCCTCGGCGCGTCCCTCCTCGACAACGTCACTCCCGAGATGGACGCATACCGCGACGAGATCTTCGGCCCGGTGCTGTCGGTCGTCCGCGTGGACTCTTACAACGAGGCACTCAATCTCGTGAACGAGAACCCGTACGGGAACGGCGTCGCGATTTTCACCCGCGACGGCGGCGTCGCGCGCCAGTTCCAGTTCGAGGTGAACGTCGGGATGGTCGGCGTCAACGTGCCAATCCCGGTGCCCGTCGCCTACTACTCGTTCGGCGGCTGGAAGAGCTCGCTCTTCGGAGATCGACACATCTACGGCCCTGAGGGAATCGACTTTTACACGCGGACCAAGGCGGTCACGAGTCGCTGGCCAGACCCGAAGACCAGCCGGGTCGACCTCGGCTTCCCGCAGACCCGGTAGGGGCGAGACGTGCCTCGTCCGTACCTCAAGCTGATCGACGAGGACGAGGCCGAAGGGGCGCTCAAAGAGGACTACGACGCCGCGATCGAGCGCGCTGGCAAGGTCTTCAACATCCTCAAGGCGATGAGCCTGCGCCCGGGCGTCCTTCGTGCGTCGATGGCGCTGTACCGCGAGATCATGTTCGGCGAATCGGGTCTCACGCGGATGGAACGCGAGCTGCTCGCTACGGTCGCTTCCGTCGAGCAGAGCTGCCATTACTGAACGCGGGCTCATGCAGACGACCTCCGTGCAGAGGGCGCAGATAGCGAGCTCGCGACGCATGCGGAGCACGACTACCGCAAGGCCGAGCTCTCCCCGCGCGAGCGTGCGCTTTGCGACTTCGCCGTCAAGTTGACGCACCTAGCGGCCGAGATCGAGCAGCCCGACGTCGATGCACTCCGAGCCCAGGGTCTCGACGATGCCACAATCTCGGACGCAATCCAGGTCGTCGCGTACTTCAACTACGTGACGCGGGTTGCCGACGGCGTGGGGATCGACGACGAGCCGGAGTGGCAGGCCGCCGATCCCGCCCGTTGAGAGCGTTCCTAGACGCGAGCGGCACGCCGCAGAACCCGAGCATCGCCGACGCGACGGGTTAGCCCGTCCCGGTCGAGCCGCTCGAGCAGGAGCTGCGCGTCGCGACGGCCGGTGCCGACGAGATCGCGAAAGCGGGCTAGCGTGATCTGGCCGGTCTCACGGCACTCCTCGAGCGCTTTGTCCCTCGCGAGCACGTAGGCGTCTGCGCCGATCGCGTACCCGTCACCGAGCGCGACCAGCGTGCCCGTTGCCTCGAGGAAACGTGCGAGCTCCGGATCGGCGACCTTCAGCGCCTGCATTCCCGCAGCGGCAAGCTCGCGCTTCAGGGTCTCCGCGTCCTCCCGGCGGGCACCGAGCGAGGGCGTCGCGCCGGGAAGATAGAGCTTCGCTCCGCGGCGCTCGAGCGAGAGCAACGGCAGGATCTCGGGAGACCACGGCTCGGACGGAGGTGCGATGCCTGGATCGATCGGGTCTGCGGCCGCGATGCGCTCCTGCAGCAACTCCTCGAGCTCCGCAAGCCAAACGGGAGAGAAGATCCAGGGGCCGGCACGCCGCAGTGAACCGAGTTCGAGGTCGCCGAAGCGTCGGAGCGTGTCCGCCAGGATCGGCTCGCGCACGGTCGAGGCGATCTCGCCGCGCTCTACGAGCTCGAGGCGCTTCGGATCGCGATGTCGCGGAGGCGCCGGGTCGAGCACAGCGCCGCCTCCGACCGTCGTCTCGCCGCGCAAGATCACCCGGTCACCCCTCGCTGCGACGACCGGCGACGAGAGCCGGAGCTGCGCCCAGCGCTCCCCGACCCGCACGACACGTGCCGGTGAGTCCGCAGTCCCGAGGTGCACGTGCAGGCGAACGCCGTCGGGCACGGGCTCGAGCTCGTCGAGCGTCACGTCGAGTCGAAACGAGACCGGAAACGAGTCGGGAACGACGAGCGCGTCGCCGCGGCGGATCTCGCTCCGCTCGAGGCTCGGAACGCCGACCGCGACTCGCTGACCGGCCTCGGCTCGCGAGACGTCGTGGTCGTGCACCTGCACGCTGCGCACACGAACGTCGTGGCCCGCCGGCTCGAGCCGCAGCTCGTCGCCGGCTCCGACCGAGCCCGACCAAAGGGCTCCGGTCACGAC
>JACCVK010000066.1 GCA_013698195.1 Actinomycetota bacterium
GAGAATCCGATCAGGCCGCATGCGCAACGAGTTGCGGACGAGGTCGCGGATCGGAATGTGGCCCTCGCCTTCGATGTTCGGCGGGCGAGCCTCGAGCCGGAGGACGTGGCGCTGGGCGAGCTGAAGCTCGGCGGCATCCTCGATGGTGACGATGCGCTCGTTATTCGGGATCGCCGCCGACAGCGCATTCAGGAGCGTCGTCTTGCCCGAGCCGGTGCCTCCGGAGATGAGGACATTGAGCTGCGCCTCGATGCAGCGCGACAGGAAGTCGACCGACTCGGCCGAGAGCGACCCGATGTTGATCATGTCCTCGAGCGCCAGCCGGCGGCGGCTGAACTTCCGGATCGTGAGCAGCGGCCCCGAAAGCGACAAGGGCGGGATGATGGCGTTGACGCGGCTCCCGTCGGGGAGGCGCGCGTCGACCATGGGCGACGCTTCGTCGATGCGGCGACCGATCTGGGAGACGATCTTGTTGATGATCCGGCGGAGATGCGACTCGTCCGTGAAGCGGACGGTCGTCTCGTACAGCTTCCCGCCGCGCTCGATCCAGACGTCGTCGGCCCCGTTGCACATGATCTCCGTGATCGACTCGTCTGCGATCAGCCGCTCGAGCGGGCCGTAACCGAGGATGTCGTCGAGGATCTCGGCGGTGAGCCGCTCGCGATCCTCGCGTGCGAGGCCGGGCTCGTCGTTCAGGTGCCGGCGAATGTCGGACGTGACGCGATCGCGCAGCTCGCTGGGGTCGATCGCAACGTTGAAGAGCTGCGGCCCGAGCTCGCTGATGACCGCCATGTGCACGCGATTCTTGAGCTCCGCGAAGGGCTCGTGCTCCTGCGGCGACGACCGGTGGTGCCCGCTCGAGAGGCGCTCATGGAGCTCCATTGCTAGCCCTTCCGCCCGAAGATTCGCCGGCGCGAGCCGCCGTTCGCCGTCTCGGCGAGCACGACCTCTTCGGAAACTGGCCCGCCGAGCAGATCGGCGAGTCGCCTGAACGCCTCGGCCGGCTCGGACTGCGGGCGCGCGATCACGATCGGGATGCCTTCGTTGACGGTGCGGGGAATCTCACGATCCGACGGGATGAACACGTCGGGCGTGCGCCCGAGTACAGCCTCGACATCCGACTGGCTGATCCCGACGCGGCTGTGGGCGCGGTTCAAGAGGAGGTAGATGCGCTCCGGGTCGTACTTCATGAGCTCGAGCGTCTCGAGCCCGAGCTTCGTGTTCTTCAGCGACAGCGAGTCGAGCATCCCGACCATGACGATGTCGGTGGAGCTGTCGATCGACGTGATCACCTCGGCTGTGAAGCCGGGCGGCGTGTCGATGATCACCCAGTCGAACCGCGTGCGCAGGATCGAGTACACCTCGCGCAGCAGCTCGGCTCCGACCGCGCTCGCCTGATCGGGACGTCGCGGCGCGATGAGGGTTCGCACGCCTGCCGAATGGGTCGCGAGAAAGGCGTCGAGCTTGTCGTAGTCGAGCGCTCCAGGGGATTGAGCGAGGTCGTAGACCGTTTTCTCCGGTGGGAGACCCAGGCAGAGAGCGACGTCGCCGAACTGGAGGTCGAGGTCGATCAGCGCCACGCGAGAACCGCGCTGCGCGAAGGCAACGGCGAGGTTCGTCGCAGTCAACGTCTTGCCGGTGCCACCCTTCGGACCGAGCACGCACACGAGATGCGAGTTGTCCGGGGACGACGGCGTCTCGGCGCCCTGCTTTCGCGCGAGCAGCTTCTGGAGCTCGAAGCGGACCTGATCGCGAGTCGCCGGAAGCATGATGATGTCGTCCGCACCCGCTTCGAACGCGCGCCGGAGAAAGCCGTTCGGCGAGCCCTGGCCGAGAACGACGATGGAGAGATCCGGGTTTTGGCGCGAGACCGCGTCCAAGAGGAGGAGAGCGCGGTCGGAGTACCCGGCGCAGGCGACAAGCAGCATGTCCGCTTGGGTGTCTCGAAGCCAGTGGAGGGCGTCCTCGGCACCGTTGACCATGCCGACGACGCTGAAGTCGGCATCGGAGGGGAGAGAAGCCTGAACGTGCTCGGCTTCGACGCCGGGCTCGACTGCGAGGAGCGCTCTGACGGGGCCGCTCGGCATGGTGCCCGCTACCTCAGCTTCCTCGGGAGACCGAGTTCAGGTTGGCGCAACCGGCTGCCGATGACTTGGCTCCCGCGACCGGTCGCAGCACGAACGTGAGCTGTGTGTTGTCGGTCGCGAATGCGAAGGCCGCGGCGTCCTTGCTCTCGACCCGAAGCACGAGGTTTCCATCACCGCTCGGCCCGGCCGTGGTGGGGATCGCGAGCAGCTTGACGTTCTGGCGGAAGAGGCAGACTTTGCCGGCCGACGAGGAGTAGACGTCCACCGAGTCGCCCGCCTGGAGCTGCGAGAGGCTGCCGTGCACATTGTCGATCGAGATCGAAAGGGCACGCTGCGAGCCGACGATCTGCGAGTCCACGGAGGAGTCGGAGACGGACGCGAAGTGTGCATCCGTGAGCTGCGCGCCGGGGAAGATGTCCGTGGCGGCAGCCCGCCCGGCGAGCGTCTGCGGGTCGGAGATCGCACCGAGCTCAACCTCCTTCCGCGGGAGCGTCGTCGCCTGGTACATCGCCTGCGTTGCGACGAGCGATCCCGGAGTGCCCTGCTTGATGACCTGCTTCGCGACGAGCACCGGTGTCGGCTGGTTCGCTCCACCGACGCGTGCGCGGTAGCGATCGAGGTAGACCACGAGCAGTACCGCGGCGAGGACGATCGCGCCGACGCCGAGGGCAATGGCCCAGCCGCGAGACGACATGCGGCCGGAGACTCTGGTGGTAAGGGTCGTATTGGACACGGCTTCTCCTCGCTAGCTCCTATTTCGGCACGATCGCGGCATGGCACGAGGCTCCAACGGGTGTGACCCGAGCCGTTCCGACATCGTCATCCTGGCTGTCGGTTCGGACGGCCGAGGACGGTTTCGCGGGCGGCTCAGCAACCCGGCGTGGGGCCGTAGACGGACTCTCTGCGTTGTTCGATCCTCATCTCAGCGTCGGCACCGAGCGTGACCGTCCCGATCCCGAGAATGGGTACGAACGTGAAGTCGCTCTCGAGGCGCACGCGAACCGGCTCGCCGATGCCGCCGCCACCGGCGGCTCCGTTCTTCAGCGGAAAGGAGATGCAAACGGTCGGCGTCAGCCCATCGGACTGGGCAGCGTCTACGAGGGTGGTCTCGAGGGCTTCGGCGCACGGGTCGTTGTCGGTCGTGCACATGGTGTCGTCGGACAGTGGGTAGCGCGCGACGACCGCCCAGCGTGCGCCCTGGTTCGCGATGCGCTGCATGTCGAGCCAGTAGTTGAGCGCGAGCGCCATCTGGACGATGCCCCCGACGAGCACGAAGAGCAGGGGCGCGATGAGGACGAACTCCACCATCGCCTGCCCGCGCTCGCGGGACCGCGCTGCGCTTGCGCGCCGCTTCGTCTCCCCCGGTTGCCGGTACACGCCCAACACGGAAGGGAAGTGTCGTTACCGGTCCGGACGGGAAGGCTCTAAACCGCTGCACGAGCAATAAAACGCCGGCCCGGACGAGGGGGTTCCGGGCCGGCGTGTCACCCGTTGCCGGGTGGACTCCTCGCGGAGTCGACTCGCCTAGCTGCTGATGCTGCTGCCGGTGTCGCTGAACAGCGAGCCGATGCGTCCGCTCAAGAAGAGCAGCGCAACAATCAGCAGGACTGCGACGGCGGCGATGATGATCGCGTACTCCGTCATCGTCTGGCCGTCTTCGCGGTCGCGAAGGTTGTACATGGAGCTCTGCGCCGTGACCGCCGCGCGAAGCAGAATGTCACTCATCTTCGAGGGACCTCCGTCCGTCGTGCGGGACGCCGCAGCGCCCCTTGGTTGACAGTGACCCGTAGGTTTCATCGGGCACTCTCACGGTCGGGTCGGACGTCGCTTTCGGCAACCGGCCGATCGGCCAGTTCTCACTAGACCGACGGGACCGGTTCGCGCGCGAGACAACACGCCGGCCCGGACGAGGGGGTTCCGGGCAGGCGTGTCACCCGTTGCCGGGCGAACTCTCGGTGACGAGCTACCCGTTGAGCGGGTTCTGGACGCTGCTGCCGGTGTCGCTGAACAGCGAGCCGATGCGTCCGCTCAGGAAGAGCAGCGCGACGATCAACAGTACGGCGACGGCGGCGATGATGATCGCGTACTCCGTCATCGTCTGGCCGTCTTCGCGGTCGCGAAGGTCGTATACGGCGCTCTGCGCCCGGACCGCCGCGCGAAGCAGAATGTCACTCATCTTCGAGGGGCCTCCGTCCAT
>JACCVK010000069.1 GCA_013698195.1 Actinomycetota bacterium
GCTCCTCCGAGACGATCGGGACGGTGCGCGCTCTTCCCATGCGGGACTAAGTGCTCCCCACCGCAAATACGCCCACGCTTCGCGCGGCTGCAAACGCATCGCATGCCGTCGTCCTCGGTCGCGTCCATACCTTCAGGTATGAACGCTGCGTCCTAGGCCTGCTCGGTTTTCGCCGGCGAACCACGAGCGTATTTACGGTAGGAAGCACTTAGCCTCCGGTGTGAACGCGCAGTCCGATCCCGTCCGACTCGACGACGACTCGACCGTCCCGATCCGTCCGATAGACGGCGAGGCCGCGGATCGTCGCGAGCGCGGCAAGCGTCTCTGCCCGCGGATGTCCGTAGTCGTTGTTCCTGCCGGCCGAGATGACGGCGATCTGCGGCCTGAGCTCGCGCAGCTCTTCATCGAGACCGGGATCGGCCGATCCGTGATGCGCGACCTTGAGGATCTCCACCGCGTCTAGCGTGAGTCGCGAGGTGACATCCGATTCGGCATCGGCAGGCAAGAACAGGTCGAGCTCACCGTAGGAGGCCGCGATGATCGTGGCGTTGAGGTTCGGGTCCTCGTACGGCAAACCTGGGTCGGGTGGCCAGAGCACGCGAAGCACGAGCCCACCGATCTTGAACACCGCGCCCTCGCGAATCGACCGGACCGGGATACCCCGCTCGCGCGCGACCGCCACAGCTTCCTCACGCTCAGGGCCGGTCGCCGCGAGCGTCGGGTCGAGCACGGCTCCGACTCGAAGCTGGCGAAGAACCGCTGCGGCCCCGCCGACGTGATCTCGCTGCGGATGAGTCAGGACGATCGCGGAGAGCGACCGGATGCCCATCCCGGCCAGCTGACCCGCAACGTTCGCCTCCGGTGGCCCCTGATCGACTAGCACCCGCGCCGATGCTGTCTCCAGAAGGATCGCGTCGCCCTGGCCGACATCGAGGAACGTCGCGCGAAAGCCCGAGGGTGGCGTCCAGGTCGGTTGAGCTCGGAACGACCACGCCGCCGCGACGACCAGAACAAGGCTGCCGGCGAGGAGTAGCGGAACCGCGCGACCATGGACACGGACGTGAGTGCCGGTGCGTCGGGGCCAGTTACGGGCGCACACCCAGGCTGCGGCGGCAAGCGCGGCTACGAGCAGCGCCGGCTTCGCTCCGATCTGCGCAGCAGGTAACGACGCAAAGAGGCGAGAGACGAAATCGAGCCACGCGGCTGCCCAACCGGCAAGCCACGCAAGGGCTGCCGCGACAGAGGGCGAGACCGGATCGATGGCTGCGGCGAGCAAGCCGAGACCGAGGACGAGGGGAAGCGCCGGCGCCGCGAGCGCATTCGCCGGCACCGTGTACACGGGTGCCGTCCCGAAGTGGAGGAGAACGATGGGAGCCGTGACGAGGCCGCACACGAACGCAATGCCGACCACCTCCGCGACGCGCCGCGGAACCGGATAGCCCTCCGCGATCAGGTAGATGCGCGGTAGCCCGACGAAGATCGCGGCGACCGCGGCGAACGACAGCTGAAAGCCCGGCTCGAGCAAGGTCGCGGGCGTCCACGCGAGAAGCACCAGCGCGCCGAGCGCGAGGAAGTGCCAGCGGTCGCTCGGCCGCGCGAGCAGCCACGCGAGGCAAACGAGCGCGCCCGCGACGCCGGCGCGCACGACCGACGGCTGCCAGCCGACGGCCAGGACGTACCCCGCGATGGCGCCGAGCAAGAGCAACTCGCGCGAGAAGCGAGGAAGCCGAACCAGCCACGCGAGCCCGTAGATTCCGCCCGCGATGAAGGCGACGTTCTGTCCCGACACCGCGAGCAGGTGCGCGAGACCCGAGGCACGGAACTCGGCCTGCACGTGGGCTGGGAGCCCTTCGTCCTCGCCAAGTACGACGCCGAGTACGAGCGCCCGGCGAAGGCCGCTCGTCCCGCGTCCAACCGCTACTTCGACGCGATCGCGAAGCCGGTCACCGATGCCCGATATGCCTCCACGCCGACCGATCTGCTCCCACGAACCCGATCTGGCTCGTGCGACGACGTGGATTCCCTGACGGGCCAGCCAGGCCTTCTCGTCGAAGCCGCCGTCCTCGGCCGGGCGAGGCTCCTCGATACGGATGTGTGCTTCCAGGATCGCGCCGCGCGGCGGCGAGCGACCGAGCGGGAGCACGAGCAGGACGCGCTCTCGCAGCCGCCGTCCCTCGAACGACACCACCTCCGCGGGCACGCGTACCGCCCACGACGTACGACGCACCGCGCCCACGACCACGAGCTCGCCCCGCCCTTGTCGGCCCACCTCCACTGCCAGCGGGCTCTGTCCG
>JACCVK010000071.1 GCA_013698195.1 Actinomycetota bacterium
CTTCGGGATGGGATGCTTCTGGGGGGCGGAAAAGCTGTTTTGGGAGCACGGGCGACCTCCCCTGGAAGGACTGCCCAACCCGAGGGACCCGGAGCGGATGTTCTGGCAGGCGCCGGGGGTCTACACGACGGCGGCGGGCTACGCGGGCGGTTCGACGCAGAATCCGACCTACGAGGACGTCTGCTCCGGGCGGACGGGCCATACGGAGGTGGTGCTCGCGGTCTTCGATCCCGCGCAGACGAGCTACGACGAGATGCTGCGCGTCTTCTGGGAGGGCCACGATCCGACGCAGGGCATGAGGCAGGGCAACGACGTCGGGACGCAGTACCGCTCCGCGCTCTACTTCGAGAACGAGCGGCAGCACGAAGCAGCACTTGCCTCGCAGGCCCGGTTCCAGGTGGAGCTCGCGAAGGCGGGCCACGGAAAGATCACGACCGAGATCGCCGAGGCCGGCCCGTTCTACTATGCCGAGTCGTATCACCAGCAGTACCTCGCGAAGAACCCGAACGGCTACTGCGGGCTCGGCGGCACCGGCGTCACCTGGCCTGTCGGCACCGGCATCGCGACCTCGTAAGCCTGAGCTAGCCGCGCAGCTCCGCCCAAGCAGCCTGCCACTCCTCGAGCGTCTTGCACGTTTCGCCGCGAGACGGATCGTCACAGTCCTCCAGAGGAGTCGTGCGGTAGTAGACGTCCCCCCACCAGGCCTCGTCGTCCGCGTGCAGCGCCGCGCAGTGACCCTCAGCCTGCGTTAGGTCGCACGCGCCGACGTTGGCCGGCGCCTGTCCCGTTGACTCGGCGATCTGGGCTTGCACCTGCGCCGAGACGGCGTAGTCCATCCACAGGTACATGCAGTTCGGATTCGCCGCTCG
Organism: Actinomycetota bacterium; assembly: GCA_013698195.1. Lineage (GTDB taxonomy): Bacteria > Actinomycetota > Thermoleophilia > Gaiellales > Gaiellaceae > GMQP-bins7. The sequence goes on from JACCVK010000071.1 coordinate 870, forward strand.
CGCGTACACCATCCACGTGTCCGACCAACCGGTCGTGCCCTCGACCGGCTTCACAGCTTCGTGCGGAATCTTCTCGGCCAGCATGGCCTCGACCTCCGCGGGCCGGGCGATTCCCACCGCGCTCTCGCCACTCCGGAACGAGTCGATACGGGTCGCGTCGCCGGGCTGCACGTACTCGCCCACATGACGTGCTTGCTTCCTCAACAGCGCGAGCGCAGCCCGGAATTGCGGCTCGTTCAGCTGGTAAGGATCCACGATCCCGAGCCCGGACCGTGCCGACATCAGGTACAGCGCCGCGTCGGCGATGAGCATCGGGTCGTCGGGGAGCGAGAGCCGACCGGTGAGCGTCGGAGTGACATCCCAGAGCAGCTGCGAGCTGTCGGTACCGCCGGGCACCGCGTCGGTGCGATACACGAGCAGATTCGGCCCGCGCCCGATGGGAACTCCGTAAGGCCCGCCGTCCGAGGCGTGGGCGGTGCGAACGAAGCCGTCCTGCACCTGCTCGTAGTTCGGGACGAGCCGAACGGCGAGCGGCGCGACGTCGCTGCTTTCGATGAGCTCTCCTGCCACCTCTCCCGGCGCCGAGACGCCGTCGTAGTCGCCGTCCCCCACGAGGTTGACGATCTTGGCCGGATCGGTCTCGGTCGTCGCTTCGATGCGGCAACCGGTCTCTCGGACGAACGGCTCGGTCCAGTCAGCTTCCGCGTACCCCGGCAGCGAGACCAGGCGCAAGGCGCCCTCGTTCCGCGCGAGCCGCCTGATCTTGGACAGGGACGAGCCGAGGCCGTCGATGTTGGCGCCGCGATCCTCGTCCCCGAACGTGCATGAGGCGGCGATCGCCGCCAGGGCGGAGACGAGCAGAGTCGCGACGACACGCGTCACGTGTCGCTGGACCGCGATCCCGCGGCGCACGTGCTGCCCACCTGCGCTCGTCCTCTCCACCCACACGACCAGACCATTGCAGGCGGCGCGGCGGTCGCGGCTCGCTCTACGGTTCCGCTTCGATTGTCGGCGCGACCGGTCCCCGAACGGTGCGCTCGGTCGCGAGCGCCCCGGCGCCCGCGATCCGCTGCGCGATGTACACGGGGATGATCGACAGGAGGATCACGAAGAGCGCGACGACGTTCACGACGGGCAACTCTGCAGGCCGCGAGAGCGTCGCGAAGATCCAGATCGGAAGGGTCTGCTGCGCTCCGGCCGTGAAGATCGTGACGATCACCTCGTCGAACGAGAGCGCGAACGCCAGGAGCGCTCCCGCGAGCAGCGCGCTCCGGAGCTGCGGGAACATGACGTAGCGGAATGTCTGCAGGCTGTCCGCCCCGAGATCCGCGGACGCCTCGTCCAGCGAGCCGGCCGTTCGGCGCAGCCGGGCGATGGCATTGTTGTAGACGACCACGACGCAGAACGTCGCGTGGCCGAGGATGATCGTCGCGAGCCCGAAGCTCAGTCCTAGCGGGCCGAAGACGTCGAGGATCGTCGCCTGAAGCGCGAGACCGGTGATGATCCCAGGAAGCGCAATCGGGAGGATCACGGCGAACGAGATCACCTCCCGGCCGAAGAAGCGATAACGGGAGACGGCGAGCGCGGCGAGCGTCCCCAGCACGAGCGACACGACCGTCGCGCCAACTCCCGCCAACAGCGAGAGCTGGAGGGCGTCCCGCACCTGCTCGTCCTCGAACGCAACTCTGAACCAGCGCGTGCTGTAGTTCCGGATCGGCCACTCCTGCGTCACGTTGCGGTTGAACGCATACAGGCCGATGAGGAGCAGCGGGAGGTAGATGAACGCGAGCGTCACCCCGGCACCGAGCCGCAGGAGCACGCGCGTCAGCCTCGACTCCACCATCAGAGCGACTCGAAGGCCCGTAGCCGCCGGGCTACCAGCAGGTACAGGATCATCACGACGATGGGAACGAACGCGAACGCTGCCGCGATCGGAAGGTTCTCGCCGCGCCGCTGGTAGATGACAGTGCCGATGAACTGCTCGCTGGTGATCAGGCCCGGCGCGATGTAGTCGCCGAGCGTGAGCGAGAACGTGAAGATCGACCCCGCGACGACGGCCGGGAACGCGAGCGGGAGGATGACGCGGAGGAATGTCGTCGTCGCGCGCGCACCGAGATCCGCAGACGCCTCGAGAAGCGAGTTTGGGATCCGCTCAAGCCCCGCGTAGATCGGCAGGATCATGAACGGCAGCCAGAGGTACGTGAAAACGAGCCAGAGCCCGACCGTCGATAGGCCGTCGAACTGCACGCCGAATGGCTCGAGCCCCCAGTTGACGACGCCTCCGCTCGAGAGGACGGTGCGCCAGGCGATCACCTTGACGAGGTAGCTCGCCCACAGCGGCATCAGGACCGCCACGATGAGGAGGTTGCGTGTCCGCGACGACGCGACCCGCGCCATGTAGAAGGCGATCGGGAACGCGAGCACCGCGTCTGCGACCGTGACGAGCGCTGCCATCCGGATCGTCCGCCAAGCGACGTCCCGGTATACGTCGCGCTCGAACAGGTCCCTGAAGTTGTCGAGCGTGAACTCCCGCACGACCTCCGCAGTGAACGGATCGGTGTCCCAGAACGCCGAGAGCAGGAGGACGACGAGGGACCCGAGGTAGACGACGACCATCCACCCGACGGGTAGCGCGAGAAGCGCCGCGAGCCGGAGCCGCGGATGCCGGTAGAAGAAGGTCGAGAGGCGCCGTCCCGGGGAAACCCGGGGCGGCGCCTCAGCGTTCGTGACCGAGGTCAACGGGCCTCATGGTCCGCCGTAAGGCGGAGCCACCACCAGACCCGACTTGCCATCTAGCCTCGGATCTCCGTCCAGGCGGCCTCCCACTCCTCCTGGGTCTTGCAGACCTCGCCGCGGTCGTCGCCGCAGTCGGCGGTCGGGGTGGTCCAGTAGTAGATGTCCTCCCACCACGACTCGTCGTCCGCGTGGAACTCGCTGCAGTGGTTCTCGTTCTCGGTGAGCTCGCACGCCTTCAGGTTGACGGGCGCCTCGCCGAAGCCCTCGGCCACGGCCGCCTGCGCCTCCGGGGCGATCATGTGGTTCATCCAGAGGTACATGCAGTTCGGGTTCGCCGCTTCGGAGTAGATCATCCAGGTGTCCGACCAGCCGGTCGTCCCTTCCTTCGGCTTGATCGCGGACACGGGCACGGCCGGATCGGCGTTCGTGAGCTGGAGGTACTGGTACGGCCACGTCGTCCCGACGACGCTGTCGCCGTTCGTGTACTCGCTGATCTGCTTCGCGACGTCTCCGGGCCAGTAGTTGACGCCCGCTGCAGCCTGCTTCTTCAGCAGCTCGACTGCCGCGTTGAACTGCTCGTCGTCGAGGAAGTACGGGTTGTCGATCCCGAGCTCGGGCTGCGTCGCCTTCAGGTAGACCGCCGCATCGGCGATGAAGATCGAGTCGTCGTAGATCGAAATCTTGCCCTTGTACTTCGCGAGCTCGTCGTCCTCCCAGATCACACTCCAGCTGTCGGTGGACTCGGCGACCTCGTCGGTGCGGAACATGAGGTAGTTCGGCCCCCGCCCGTGCGGCACGCCGTAAGGCTCCCCGTCGAGGCTGTTGTAGTCCTTCCCCTTGATGCCCTCCTGCACGTCGGCGTAGTTGGGGATGAACTCCGTGTTGATGGGGGCGACGTCACCGGTCGTCATCAGGCGGACGCTCGCGTTGCCCGATGCGGACACGCCGTCGTACTCGCCCGTCTGGATGAGGCTGATCATGTCGTCCGAGCTGCCGCCGTCCTTTGTGTTCACGGTGCAGCCGGTCGCAGCCTTGAACTCGTCGGTGAGCTGCGCGTAGCCCGCCCATTGCACGACGTTGACTTCACCCTCCTCGCGCGCGAGCTCCTGGATCTCTTCAAGGGAGGAGCCGAGCCCTTCGATCTCCGTGCTCGCGCTTCCTCCGTCGTCTCCTCCGCCACAGCCGGCCGCCACGACCGCAAGTGCCGTCACGACCAACCCCAACGCCGTCCACAATGCCAGGCGGTGCCTGCCTCCAGTCATTCTGTCCCCTCCTTCGCTTCCTCGATTTCCGATTGCTGCTCCGTATGCCACGTGAGCCGCACACGGCGACCTTTCGCTTCGAGCACCTGAGCCGAGCCCCCCTCCAGGTTCTGCGCCAGCACCTGGAGCTCGCCGCCCCGCTCGAGCGTGACGTGATAACGGGTGAACGGGCCCGCGTACTGAACGTCGCGCACGAGTCCGTCCTCCACATGGCCGCCGGCGGTTGGCTGCGCGCCGTCGTCGAGCAGTCGAATCTTCTCCGGCCTGACGGTGTACCGGCTTCCGTCGCGCTCGATGACGTTCGAGACTCCGACGAACGCGGCGATGAACTCCGTCTGCGGATGCTCGTAGACCTCTGCGGGCGGCCCGATCTGCTCGATTCTCCCCTCGTTGAAGACCGCAAGCCGATCCGACATCGTCAGCGCCTCTTCTTGATCGTGCGTCACGTATACGAAGGTGATCCCGACCTCCTGCTGGATCTGCTTCAGCTCGATCTGCATCTCTTGCCGGAGCTTGAGATCGAGCGCTCCCAACGGCTCGTCCAGCAGGAGCACTTTCGGGCGATTGACGA
>JACCVK010000073.1 GCA_013698195.1 Actinomycetota bacterium
CTCCTGTCCCACCGGTCGCCCCTGTGGCCCCGGTATCGCCTGTTGCGCCGGTCGGCCCCGCGGCTCCTGTTGCACCCGTCGCGCCAGTTGGGCCCTGAGTGCCAGCTGGGCCCGTCGCGCCAGTTGCGCCAGTTGCGCCAGTTGCGCCGGTTGCACCGATTGCGCCTGTGACTCCTGTTGCCCCAGTGGGTCCGGCGGTGCCCGTGGCTCCTGTGGGCCCGGCCGGGCCTGTCGCACCCATAGCGCCGGTGGCTCCGTTCGAGCCGGTCGCTCCAGTGGCGCCCGTCGGACCGTCTGCGCCGGTCGGCCCTTGCGGCCCCGCCGGGCCGGTCGCTCCGGTAGCTCCTGTTGACCCCTGCGACCCCGTCGCGCCTGTCATACCTGTAGGCCCGGCCGCTCCCGTCGGTCCCTGGGGGCCGGCGGGACCCGTTGCTCCTGTTGCTCCTGTCCCACCGGTCGCCCCTGTGGCCCCGGTATCGCCTGTTGCGCCGGTCGGCCCCGCGGCTCCTGTTGCACCCGTCGCGCCAGTTGGGCCCTGAGTGCCAGCTGGGCCCGTCGCGCCTGTCGAACCCGTCGCGCCCGGCGGGCCGGTTGCCCCAGTAGCTCCGGTCGTGCCGGTGGCTCCGGTAGGCCCGGCCGGGCCGACTGGGCCGGGCGGGCCGGACGAACCCGGCCCACCGGCGGACCCGGGCGGACCGGGAGGCCCAGCGCTGCCCGTGGGGCCTGAAGGTCCGGTCGGTCCTTCTTTCTCGATCCCGGACTGCCAGTCGACGCGTGTCTCCCCTGGCCGGCAGACGGTTCGACCCTGGACGATCCGGAAGCGACCGGTGCGCTCGAGGACGCAGGAGTGGATGTCCACTTCGGGAGCGCGCCGCTCAAAGCCCTGCCACCAAAAGCGGAGCTCGGCTGGGTTGCAGAGCTTCCAGCTCTTCACGTAGCGCAGTGCACCGGACCTCTTGCGGACGCACGAATAGATCAGTGTGCGCGGATGCTCCGTGGTACCCGACGGCCATGTGAGCGCCCGTTCGTTCGCGCGGCAAGGAGCGGCAGGCCGCGCGAGGCGTAGGGCTCCCGTCCGGTCGTTAACGCACCCCGCGATGGGCCGAAACGAGTGCGCTACCGAATCGGCGGGGTGGAGGGCAGCCGTGGACAGCACCGCGGCAGCTCCCGCAAGCGTGAGCCACACCCTTGGCATCCGCCAATGGTGGCGGCCCCGCAGGACGACGGGTGCCGCTACGACCTAATCGAACGGTTTTCAGCCCCAGCGCCGGGCGTTAGCCCGTTACAAGCGACTTGCGGAGAGCGCTACGGTTGCAGGGCGCTGAAGACGAGGTCGCGGGCGAGTAGGCGCGCATGTAGCCGCCTGTACCGGCCGCCGACGAATGCGATCCGCACGTCGTCGAAGTCCGCAAGCAGACTCCGCACCGCAGCGGGCGAAAACAGGTGCAAATGCGTCGGGTCGCCCTCCGGCGGGCGCCCGCGGAGGAAGCTCAGCCGACTCTGGACGCGGAAGGCATTCGGCACCGAGCCGACGAGTACGCCACCCGGGCGCAGCACTCGTCTCGCCTCCGCAACGACGGCTTGCGGGAAGCGCAGGTGCTCGAAGAGCTCGCCCGCGACGACGACGTCGAAGCTTGCGTCCTCGAATGGCAGCGGGTCCTCCACATTTGCGACGACGGGCTCGATTCCAAGTTCCGCCGCCTTCTCTAGCGCTACCCGGTCGACGTCGAGCCCGACCACCTCGTTCCCATCCAGGAAGTGGCGTGTGAAAGCCCCGGAACGGCAGCCGAGATCGAGCACCCGCTTACCGCGCCCGATCGCAGACTGGAAGAACGGAATCCGTTCCGGCACGAAGACGAAGTCGCCCTCGTCGCGTCGCTCTCGATGATGCTTCTCGTACTGCTCGGAGAGGCTCACTCGTACTACTCCAACCAGTTCTCGACGCGCAGGCCCGGCACGCGGTCGAAGTGCCTGACATTCCCCGTGACGAGGGTCAGATCGTGCGAGAGGCAGATCGCCGCGATCTGCAGATCCGGATGACCGAGCGGCCGACCTTCTCGTTCGAGACGAACTCGGAGCTCGGCATACGCACGCGCCGCCAGCTCGTCGAATGGCACCACCTGAACATCGCCAACGATCTGCTCGATGTCATCCTCAAGTGCCCGGTTCCCTCGCTTCAGCGCTCCGTAGCGAAGCTCGCCCACGGTCACGGCGCTCGTGAACTGTCCTTCGGGCGCCACGACGCCCAGACGCCGAGCCAACGCCGGCGGCCCTCCTCCGGGTCGAGCGAGCGAGCTGAGCACGTCGGTGTCGAAGCAGTACGCGCTCACCCGAGATCGGGGACCTCGCGGGGCGGCTGGTTCATGCGGTCGGCAACGATGCGCTGCATCTCCTCGTACCACTCGTCACCGCCGTCGACGCCCTCGAGCACACCCCAGTAGGCCATGAGACCGCGTCTCGGCGACTCCTCCCCAGTAGGAAGCTCCTGCGGCGGCACCAAGCCGAGGACAGGCTTGCCGCGCCGGGTGACGACGAATCGCTCGCCACGGCCCACGCGGTCGATCAACTCGGAGAATCGGCGCTTCGCGTCTGCGACTGTCACCACTTCGGACATGATGGCATCATCGCGTCCAGATGTCATCTTGTCCACAAACGACAGGCGCAAATCGCGCCGACGGTCACGCAGAGCCGACTGCGGCCCCGCGACCGAGCGAGGCGATCGTCTTGCGAAGCCCGTCCTCGAGTTCGATCTCCGGTTCCCAGCCGAGGAGCTGCTTCGCGCGCGTGATGTCCGGTTGTCGCACTTGCGGGTCGTCCACGGGGAGCGACTCGAAGATGATTTGGCTCGAAGAGCCGGTCAGCCGGAGCACCATCTCCGCCAACTCGAGCAGCGACTTCTCATCGGGGTTCCCGATGTTGATCGGCAAGTGTTCCTCGGACTCGGCCAACAGGACGAGTCCGCGGATCAAGTCGTCCACGTAGCAAAAGCTCCTGGTCTGGGATCCATCCCCGAAGACGGTGAGTGGCCGCGCCTCGAGCGCCTGGCGCAAGAACGTCGGGATCGCGCGACCGTCGTTCGGCCTCATGCGGGCGCCGTAGGTGTTGAAGATCCGCGCGATCGCGGTATCCACCCCCTGTTGACGATGGTAAGCCATCGTCAGCGCCTCCGCGTAGCGCTTCGCCTCGTCGTACACCCCACGCGGCCCGACCGGGTTCACGTGCCCCCAGTACGTCTCCGGTTGCGGGTGCACCTGCGGGTCGCCGTACACCTCGCTCGTAGACGCGAGCACGAACCGCGCGCGCTTGAACTTCGCCAAGCCGAGCGCATGGTGCGTCCCGTACGAGCCGGCCTTCAGCGAGTGGAGCGGCAGGCGCAGGTAGTCGATGGGGCTTGCGAGCGCAGCGAGGTGGAAGACGACGTCGATCGGTTCCTCGATCGCAATGTGCTCGATGACATCGTGGTTCAGGAACACGAACCGGTCGTCGCGCAGGTCGTCGATGTTCGCGAGCGAGCCCGTCTCGAGGTTGTCGAGGCAGAGGACACGATGCCCGCGCTCGAGGAGGACCTCGCAGAGATGCGAGCCGAGGAAGCCTGCGCCGCCGGTGACGAGTGAGGTCGGCATGGGATCGATGCTAGCCGCGCTCGCTGGCAGCGGCATCGTTCCGAGTACGACGTCGCTCTCGGACGTCCTGCCGGGAGAACGCCCAGTAGATGTTTCCCGGGCCGGGCGTTCCAAGCATTCCTGTGCGGCTGTCGCTCAGAAGGTCTGTGACTTCCGCCTCGACGTCCGTGCCCGTTACGAGGTAGACGGTGAAGATTCCGTACTTCCCCTTTTTCGCGATCGACGCGACAGCCGACGTCGTAGGCCTTGTAGTGACCGGCGTACGACATCTTCTTGTTGAGGAGAAGCCGATCGCCCGTCGACTGCCTGAAGCTGGTCGTCAGCTTCGTCGCCGTGACTTTCGACGCGGAAGGCTGCGCGAGCGCGGTTGCCGCGAAGAGCGCGACAACGACCACGGCACTGCTCCGAAGCGGCTCACCAGACCATCGTCGGCCGCCGGCGAAGCGACGCGGATCGCTCGAACGGGTACGGCTGCTAGGAAGGCGGGGCGGTCGGGCGCGAACCGGCCGCCGCATACGCTCGATAGGCGCCGGGGGAAAACACCCAGGCCCAGCGACCGTCGACACGGAGAGCGTGAAGCGTCTCGATGTTGGATCGCGAGTTCCCATTGACGCCGATTGCGATGTGCGCGGTAACCGCCGCCGAGCTCTGCTTGTGCTCGGAAAGCCCGGCGACCGCGATGGCCTCGTCCGCGACCTCGAGCACGTCGAACGCCACGAGCTCCGTCGGCGCAGGTGACCGCTCGAAGAGCTCCGCTCGACACTGCTCGTACCGCTCTCGAGTGACGACTTCCTGATGCGCTGGATGCAGGTCGTCCCACGAGCGTCCGAACTGTCCGCTCAGCTCGTACTCAAGATGGCGCTTGAGGAAATCCCCGGGCTCTTCGAGCAAAGGCTCTTCGGACGGAGATTCGCCAGGGGCCTCTTCCGTAGCGCCGTTCTCACCCCACCGCGCAGCGAAGACGAGTCCTCCCAGGCCGATCTTCACGAAGAGAATGGGCCGCACCATTCCGCGGCGGATCATGCCCACGCAGGTCCGGTGCGACAAGCACCGGGGGAAACGAAATCCCGCTCCTAGCGAAGTTCCTTGTTCGCCTCCATGTCGAACCACATCGCGAAGAGCGTGAGCTGGATGCCTGCGATGAAGAGAACGGCGACGAGGACGATCGTCGCGGCTGGAATCTGGTTCCCTCCGATGCGGAGGACGACCTCGATCAGACCGAGGAGGAAGCCCACCGTAGTCATGAGCAAGCCGAAGACGTAGAAGAACACGAGCGGGTGGAAGTCGCGGATGACGTACTTCTGCCCGAGCCGCCACCAGAACGCCTTCAGGAGCAGCCACGAGATACGCGGAACGACGGAGCGCAGGCGGATCCCGGACTCCTCGCCGACGTTGTAGATCGGTCTCGAGGGGACGTCGCGGACGCGCGCGTTCTGCACGTTCAGGTGGACGAGCAGGTCGTTCGGGAAGCCGTAACGCGGGTAGATGCGGTCGAGGTCGAGCCGTTCGAGCGCGCCGCGCGAGATCGCCGTATAGCCGGCCTGCGAGTCGGCGACGTGCCAGTAGCCGGACGCGATCTTCGTCAGGAGCGAGAGGACGGCGTTTCCGAGGTAGCGCGTCCGCGGGATGATCCTCCACGCCTCGCCGGAGACGAGGCGATTTGCCTTCGCGTACTCGACCTCGCCGCGCGCGACCGGCTCCACGAGCCCTCGCAACTCGACCGGATCCATCTGGTTGTCGGCGGCCATGACGCACGCGATGTCGACGTCCTCCTCGAGCGCGCGCCGGTAGCCCGTGACGATCGCCGCCCCCACTCCGCTGTTGCGGTCGTGACGGATCACCTCGATACGCACGTCGCCGAGCGCGCGCGCGCGCGCGCCGGTGCCGTCGCTCGACGCGTCGTCCACGACGTAGATCCGATCCACGAAATCCGGAACACCGCGGAGTACCTCGACGACGAGACCTTCCTCGTCGTACGCGGGCACCACGACGGCAACCCGCTTCCCTTCGAGCATCAGTCTTCGCTGCTGGCGGACCGCCGACGGGCGAGGATCGGCTCCGCAGCAAGCGCGGCGACGAGACCGATGACGAGCCCGATCAATGCGCCGACGAGCAGCGACGTCCTGCTCGAGCGCGCGGTCGTCTTCACGGCGCGGGCGGGCTCGATCACCCGGCTCGACTCGACGTTCGCCGCCTGATTCAGGAGTTGACCGGCCTCGAAGAGGTCGCCCTGGAGCGCCGAGCGGCGTGCGTCCGCCGTCGTGATCACGGCGTTCAGGTTCTGGCTCAGGAGGAGTCGCTCGATGGGTGCGATAGCGGTGTTGTCGACCAGAGCGTCCTGCTGCGCCTGCGCCTGCGTGATGCGAGCGGTGACTGCAGCAAGCTGAGACTCGCTGATCGCGACCTGCTGCTCGAGCAGCTCGACCTTCCGCGACACGAAGGTCGAGACGTTTTCCACTACGCGCTCCGCGAGAGCGTCTGCCGCATCCTCGGCCTTGCGCGGCCCCTCGGCCTTGACACCGATCTCGATCAGCGGGTTGATACCGCGCGTCGGGCCGACGGAGGTGAGCTCCTTCGTCGAGATCGCCGAGCGGAGCTTGGGAGGCGCGATGTCGCTCGCTTCGGACGCAGCCTGGATCGCGGATTCCGAGCGGACGATCTCAGAGACCGTGCGGGGGTTCGTCGCGAGGCTCTGGATCTGGCCGCCCCCAAGCGGTGCAAAGGGCTGCCCGAGGTACACGATCGTCTCGGCACGCCACACGTCACCGCCCGAGAGCGCGAGCACGAGCCCTGCGAGCGCGCCTGCAACGAGACCGAGCACGGGAAGCCACCAGCGCAGCTTGATCCGCTGCCACGCCGAGGCGAGATCGACCTCTTGCTCTCCTTCGAGGTCTGGCGGCGTATGGGCGGGCGTCATGCGGCCGCGACCCTATCAGCGGCCCAGCGCCATTGAGCTTCGAGCCCATCCTCCAAGGAAATGCGCGGTTTCCAGCCGAGATCCGCCTCGATTCGCGAGGTGTCGGCGGCCGTTCTCGCGACGTCGCCCTCGGCCCGCGGTGTGCGAACGATCTCGAGGCGTCGGCCGGCGACCCGCCCGAGGACCTCGATCGCCTGGAGCATCGTGACCTCGACCCCCCCACCGACGTTGTAGACGGCGCCATCCGGCCCACCCTCCATCGTCGCGATCGTCGCCTCGACAGCGTCGCCGACGTACGTGAAGCTCCGCGACTGCGTTCCGTCTCCATAGAGCTCGAACGGCAGTCCGTCGGCGAGCGACGTGACCATGCGCGTGAAGGCCATATCCGGTCGCTGTCTCGGCCCGAAGATCGTGAAGTAGCGAACCACGCTCGCGTGCAGGCCGAACTCCTTCCCGTACGCGTGCGCAAGATGCTCGGCTGCGAGCTTCGTAATGCCGTACGGAGAGAGCGGACGCGGAACAGTGTCCTCGGACGTCGGATATGCAGCCGCTTCGCCGTAGATGGAAGACG
>JACCVK010000137.1 GCA_013698195.1 Actinomycetota bacterium
TTCGTCGTTGAGCTTCCGTGTCTCGCGCCAATCCATACGCACGGGCAGCCACAGCGAGCTCTCAGGTTGATCGGCGATACCAGCGAGAGAGATGTACTCCTCCAACCAGCACGCAAGTTCGTCTGGAATCCCCTTCCAGCGCTTCAGAGCAGCGCCCTTCTTGCCTTGGCCGAGTTGGAGCAGTACCGCAGGCCCGTAGACCCCATCGGGAAACTCGTGTCGCCGATTGTAAGAGCCGACCTGAAGCCGTGCGAGCGAGCCTCGCCGACAGCCCAGGACACAAAAGAGGCCGAGGAGTAGCCGGTTCCGGGCGAGCTTGAAAGCAGTTGCCTGGGTCTTCGGCCGAGGCGACGCAGACCGCTCCTGTACCAGACGATCCAGCGCTCGGAGAGCCATGCGAGCCGAAACCACGGGCGGCGCGCTTCTGTTCGTATTGGCTGGTCGGGCGCGTAGTTTCGCTGCCGTCGGCGCGGTCGGAACCTCGGTTTCGATCCAGCCGCCGATCTCTGGGGGAAGGACACCCCATTCACCGTCGGAGGCCACTCTCCGAACCTCGCATAGATCGCGGGTCAGGCGTCGCATCGTTGAGATCAACCTCTGAACGGTCGCTTCGGAGAGCGGCCGGCGAGGCGTCCCGTCACGCTCGTGACCCATCGCCCAGTCCCCGAGCGGTCGCTCCACCCAGTTCCACGCCTTCACTGGGCCGAGGCGGGCCAGTTCGATGAGCGCTGGCCATAGTTCTTGTGGAACGAAAGCGTCGAGAACCTCATCCGGGAGCAAACGCCCTTGCCGCGAGACGATCGACCATTGCTCATTCAGATCGTCGATGGTGATCCCCGCGAGTCGGAAAGCTGTCTTGCTGTCCCGTGCAAGGGATCTCGTCCCGGTCAGATCCGAGAGGAGGCGGGCGAGCAGGTACGCCTCGTTGCGCTTGCCTCGTGGCTCTCCAATGAAGCGCGAGAGCACGAGCCGAACGAGAGTTAGCTCCGGCGTGCTGAGACGCGAAGCGGTGCCTGAGTCCTGCGACTCCACCGTTCGCGAAGATAGGAACAGATCACCTCTCGCCCTGGTCGCGACGGCGCCATGTGCTTGCCCATCCTGTGGATTAGCGCTCACGACGTACTGTTTCTCCAACCTCTCCCTTACGAGGTCTGCACTCTGTGCGCCTGTCTGCCTGCTAGCGCTCACGTCAGCGCCCACCCCGAGCGTTACGACTCCCGCAGGCGCAGAGGCCCGAGAATGCACTTGGCGACGAGTCGCGTCCGACGACCCTCGGCACCGAGAGAACCTCGCCGCACCGATGACACCGCTCGCTTCTTTGCCAAGCGTCGTAGAAGGCCAGTGCCTGCTCATCGAGAATCGCACGAAAAGCCAGGGCGTCGACGAGTCGCTCCAGCCCAATCCTGAACTCGCTGCCTTCGCTGTCTCGAGCAAGAGGAAGAGCACGCGACACGTACAGATTCTGCGCCCGCTGTCGCGTCAGCTGGAGAAAAAACGCGACGTGATTGAGTGTTAGAAGCGGGTTGCGCATCGTCTTCGCCGAGGGCGTCGCCATGTCCCTACGCCTACACCCCCAGCGCGGCGGCGTACGCCGTTCTCGCTTACTCGACCACGCGTTCAGCAGCCGGCCGCCGCGGCGAGGAAGTCTTCATTGCGCACGATTACGAGGTCGATTCGCCGACGCCTCTGGGCTGGTGTCATCGCCGTCGCCGCTGGATGAGGCTCGTCGAAGATCCAGCGCGACATCGACACTTCGTGGTGAATCGCCTCCCAGGGTACGCCCTCCTCGTTCAGCAAGCGAGCGAAGTTGATGACGCAATCGCGCTCGGAGAGGATGCCCGGCGACTTTCGCCCGACGACTTGGCCCCCTCCTACAACCGCGCGTGTCGAGAAGGGCGGCAGCGACCGGTACCAGTCACGAGCACGGAGGCACGCGGCCTCGATCGCGCTCTCGGCCCAGGATCCGGCCGAGTACGATTCGGGTGCTGCCATGTCCCGCGAGTGTACGGCCGAGAAACCGGCAGTGACCCGATATCGAGGACTCGCCCCGTGGGCGACTGTCGCGGCAGCGGAGACTTCGCTAGACGGTTTGACGCTCGTCCGGCAAGCCGTGGAATGGGATGTCGACAACTTCGCATAGCGCTTCCCACGTCAGCTGCCCGAGGTACCGGTCGCGCACTGCCTCTCGCTGGGGCGAACTCAGATGGGGAAGCGCGCGCGCGTACGCCTCGTCGTCAAGTTCGTCGAGAGGTTTCTCGGAAACGAGCACAACGCCGCAGGCGCGACCGCGAGCGATGTCACCGATCGCTTCGAGGTTCCGGATCAGCTGGTTGCGTCCCCGATACCAGCTCGTCGATTCGGACAGTGCCTCCTTGCGCTTGCCCTCGATGAAGAGAACGACCCGGTCGGTCGCGAGACAGCAGTCGACTTCGGTGAAGCCCTCGAAAGACCACCAAGGCTTCGGCCGCGCGTTCGCAGCCTTCGTCCCTCGACGGTCGAGTTCGCGAAGTCCGTGTGCGGCGACGGCCGAGCTCGCGTGCGGCGAGCCATCAACGAGCGTCTCCCGCGCCTCCTGCGTCGCTTCGCTGTATCGCACGCGTCTGCCTGCCCGCATAGGCCAAGAGAGCTCGCGGGGGTGGGTGATCAGATAACGCAGGAACGCCTCCGGCGGCGGAACGCCATGCTCGAACGCGACCTCGAGCTCGATCCACCCGAGGATCTTGTCCTTGTACTTCCGGCGCTCGGTCAGATATGGCAGCAGCTCGCCGGGTTCGGAGACAACGTCGGCTGGCAGTCTGCTGGTGTGCGGACAGGCGGCTAGTAGGGCGCTAAGCCAGGGTGCCGAGGGCTGCCTCAGAAGCAGCGGGCCGAAAACTGGACGCACCCGCGTCAGCGAGCTATTCCACCGGCCTCGCGTGGTCACCGCGTCACCGCATCGCGAGCC
>JACCVK010000138.1 GCA_013698195.1 Actinomycetota bacterium
GGTCTGGGTCGAGACCGCCAACTACGGCGCCTCGAGCGACGTGGTGCGGCCCGGCCCGCTCGGGCGCTTCGTGGACGCGCTGCACGGGCAAGGAATCCGCGTCGTCGCCTGGTACCTGCCGGGGCACGTAAAGCCTTCACTCGACGTGCGCCGCTCGCTGGCGATGCTTCGCTTTCGCACGCCCTCGGGGCAGCGATTCGACGGCGTGAGCCTGAACATCGAGGGCACGAAGCTTAAAAACGTGAAGCTGCGCTCACAGCGCGCCGTCTCGCTCGCCCGCATCGTGCGCGCTGAGGCCGGGTCGGCGCCGCTCGCGATCATCCCGTTCAACCCGCGCGGGCTCGAGCGTCGTCCCTCGACCTGGCCGGGATTCCCCTGGGCCGAGCTCGCCGAGATCGCCGATGCGTTTGCTCCGATGGCCTACACGGGCGGAGCATTCAAGGGTTTCGACGCGACGTACGGATACGTCACGCGTGCTCTGCGTCTCCTGCGGGCTCAGACAGGCGATCCCGACGTCGCCATCCACGTCGCGGGAGGCGTCGCGAACCGGCTCGGGCCAGAGGAGCTCGCCGGCTTTATGGCTGCCGTGTCCGACGACGGAAGCACGATCGGCGTCAGCCTCTACGACTGGGCGACGACGCCGCGCTGGATGTGGGCTGAGCTCAGCGCGCTCGGGGACTAGTCGTTGTCAGGTTGGTGAGCCTTGGCGACGTCGCCGATGATCTCGGCGAGCTCCTGGGGGCGCGACCACATCGGCCAGTGGCTCGTCGGAAGGTCGACCCAGGTGATGTCGCGCAGCTCGGCCAAGCCGGCGAGAAACGCATAGCCCTCCTAGAGGGCGTCCTTGTACTGGTCGGACGTGAATCCCGTGCACACGACCGTGCTCGGCACGTCGAGGCGCGCGTCGTTCGTCAGCTCGGCGGCCTCGCGCAGCGCCGCACCCGGCTCGGGAACGGCGCGCTGCCGGAAGGTCTCTAGCTGCTCCTCGGTGAGCCCATCGAGGTTCTCCGCCTCCTGGAGCTCCTCCGGCGAAGGCAGCGGTGACTCGACACCGTCGAAGTCGGGGTCGAGCGCGCCCTTCGCCGGCCCGGTGTCGACGTAGACCATCGCCGCGATCTGCTCGGGGATGCGGTCGGTGACTGCGTAGCCGGGGGCGCCGGCACCGCTATGCACGGCGAGCACAGTGGGACGCCCTGCCGCCGCGACCGCCTCGCAGATCGCGTCGACGTGGTCTGACATGGTGATCGTGGAGCGGTCGGCGTCGGCCGACTCGAGTCCGGGCAGCGTCACCGCGGTCACGTCGTGCCCGTCGGCACGCAATGCGCCGGCGACTTCGTCCCACGCCCACGCGCCGAGCCAGAATCCGGGAACCAGGACGATCGGTGCGGCGATCATCCCTCGATCCTATTGGTCGCTATAAGACAGGGCAGCGCGCAACCGCTCTCGGGTCGCGAGCAGGTGCTCCGGAAGCACCTTGACGTCCGCGAGCACGGGCATGAAGTTCGTGTCTCCGGCCCAGCGGGGCACGACGTGGAGATGGACGTGGTCGGCGATGCCGGCGCCCGCGACCCGCCCGAGATTCCAGCCGAGATTGAAGCCGTCCGGCACGTATTCGCCGCCAAGCGCGTTCACACCGGCGACCGCCAGGCGATGGATCTCCGCAGCTTCCTCGTCGGTGAGCTCTGCGAAGGAGCCGACGTGCCGCACGGGCGCCACGAGGAGGTGGCCCGACGAGTACGGAAACTTGTTCAGGATCGCGAGCGCGCACTCGCCGCGCCGCACGAGCAACGATTCTCCCTCCGGCAGCTCGCTTGCCGCCTCGGCGCAGAAGACGCATCCGGTCGCCTCGTCTGCCTGCTGGACGTACTCGAGCCGCCACGGGGCCCAGAGCGGTTTCGTCATTCGAGGTTTCTACCAGCCGGAGGGCGGACGAGTCTTCGCCCGCCGAAAACCGCCGCAAAGGCCGAAATGTCCCTCGTACGAGGGACACCAGTCCCTCGAACCAGACCTTTGGCCCGGTCCCTCTGTACCTGAAGCGAGGGCCGTGTCTCCGCTGCGTGTGTCAACTGTATGGCGACGGCAATCACGAAAGGTGGGGCGTGAGATGACTGCGGCTCAGTTCGAGGCCATCGACGAGTCCGAGGCGGAGATGATCCTCCGCTGGCGGTTCGACGAGCTGGCCCGTGCAGGCTACGACGTCGGCACGGCTCTCCTGCTCGCGTCGCACGTGGAGATCGATCTGCACGAAGCCACGGCGCTCGTACGACGGGGCTGTCCCGCCGATACGGCGATACGCATCCTTCTCTGACTCCCTCTAGGGCGAACCACGGGCCGGGGCCCCGATGCGGCGGGGGTCCCGGTCTGCGCTTGGTTCGCCTGCGGCTCGGACTCAGCCGACGCGGTAGCTGAACGCGCGGGTGAGCTTGGCGCCCGCCGCGCGCACCGTGATCGAGCCCCGAAGCGTCTTGCCCTTGGCGTTCCTCGGCAGCGCGACGACACAGCGGGCCTGTCCGCCGCTGAACGCGCCTGTCGCGCGGACCTTCACCTGTCCGACGCGGGCCGTGCAGCTCGCCGATCCGGCGGACACAGTCTCCCCGGTGTCCGACCGGCGCACCGTCGCC